>JAYTQI010000234.1:0-4250 GCA_043746825.1 Hyphomicrobium sp.
TTGGTTGCCCGTCACATCCCGCCCAATGCCTATGCCGAGCAATGGGATTCAAAGGGCCTGAAAGAAGCCGTCTTCAATGTTTTCGACGCCGATCTTCCAATTGACAAATGGGCAGCGGAAGAAGGCATCGCGGACGAAGAGATCAAAGAGCGTTTGCTGAAGGCGACGGACGAAAAAGCCGAAGCCAAAGCCGCAGAACTCGGCCCCGATCTCTATCGCCAGATCGAAAAAATGGTGCTGCTGCAGTCCATCGATCTTCTCTGGCGCGAACATCTTGTGACATTGGAGCATTTACGCCAGGTCATCGGCTTCCGGGCCTACGGCCAGCGCGATCCATTGAACGAATACAAGAGCGAAAGCTTCATTCTGTTTGAAAGCATGCTGGGCCGCCTGCGCGAAGGCGTGACCGGGCAATTGATGCACGTCGAATTGGCGCCACCAGAAGAGCAACCCGCCTTGCGTCCTGTCGAGCTGCCCCCCATGGAAGCCCATCACATTGATGCGTCAACCGGCATGGACGAGTTGCATCCCGACGAGCAGCCAGCTTTGCACCCGCGCGTCGTAGCTGAGCTGGCCATGGCGGACGCGGCATTGGCTGGCGCCAAAGCACGGCGCTTTCAACAACCCGAACCTGAGCGCCGCACTCCTTTGCAAACACGCACAGCAACTGCTGCCGTTAATCCCAAGGACCCTGCCACCTGGGGCCGGGTCTCACGCAACGCTGAATGCCCGTGCGGGTCCGGCAAAAAATACAAGCACTGTCACGGCAAGTTGGAGTCGTAATGTCGTCATCCCGGCCGGAGCGGCAGCGCGAAGCGCTGGCGCGCAGAGCCAGGCCCCAGGAAATAAAAAAGAAAAATGCTGGGTCCCGGGTCTCCAAAAATCGTTCTCGCACGATTTCTACGCCCGGGATGACAAGTGATCTTAAGTCCAGTCGCGGTCCGGTTTCGCCACCACCAGCACTGTGCCATTGACACCCGTGATTTCGACCTTTGAACCCTTCGGCGCATCTTCGCCCTGAGCCACCCACACCGTGTCACCGATACGGATGCGGCCGCGGCCGTTGACGATGGCGTCTTCGACCTCTGCAAGGCGGCCGATGTATTGGGCACCACGCACGTTGAGATCGGGCTCATCGCTTTTCACTAAACCCGGATCGGCGTAACGGCGAACCCAGAAAACCGTGGCAACCGCAACGAGCGCAAACAAGATCATTTGCCACTGCCAAGTGATGGGCAGCAGCAAGGCCAAGACGCCAACAATCGCGGCGGCCACGCCAAACCACATGAAATGGACGCCGGGCACCAGCGTCTCCAAGGCGAAGAGGACAACCCCCGCCGCAAACCACAGCCAAGGCCCGAACTTTGCAATGGCGTCCATAATCATGTCTGTCATCTCACCCTGCACTCAAAACGTGTCACTGAACGGCTCAAACCTGGGGTACTGAACCTGGGCGTATTGGCAGTCTTGGACCAGCGGGTTTGGGGCCTGGAGCTCCGCCGCCGCCAAAGGCCTCGCCCGTGATTTGCGCCAGACCCGCCAGTGAACCGATAACTGAGGACGCTTCTAGCGGCATCATGATCACCTTGGAATTTGGCGAGGACGCCAGAGCTTCCAGCGCCTTCACGTAGTTGTTGGCAACGAAGTAGTTGATCGCCTGGACGTTGCCGCCGGCAATCGCATTCGAGACCAATTCGGTTGCCTTGGCTTCGGCTTGGGCTGAGCGCTCGCGGGCTTCTGCATCGCGGAAGGCGGCTTCTTTACGGCCTTCAGCTTCGAGAACCCGCGCCTGCTTTTCGCCTTCCGCCTTCAAAATGGCGGCCTGACGCAGGCCTTCCGATTCCAGGATTTGCGCACGCTTTTCACGTTCCGCCTTCATCTGGCGGGCCATGCTGTCGATCAAATCGCGCGGTGGGGCGATATCTTTGATCTCGATGCGGGTGAGCTTCACGCCCCAGGCCTCAGTGGCGTTATCGACGACATGCAGCAGCTTGGTGTTGATCTGGTCGCGGTTGGACAACAGCTCGTCAAGATCCATCGAACCCATGACGGTACGCACGTTGGTCATCGTCAAGTTGATGATCGAATGCTCGAGCTGATCGACTTCGTAGGCGGCTTTTGCCGCATTCAAAATCTGGAAGAAGGCTACGCCGTCAACACGCACCATAGCGTTGTCGCGGGTAATGACATCCTGGCTAGGGATGTCCATCACCTGTTCCTTCATATTGATCTGGTGGCCAACACGCTCAATAACTGGGATCAGAATATGCAGGCCCGGGTTCAATGATTTGGTATAGCGGCCAAGATTTTCGACCGTGAAATTGAAACCTTGCGGGACGATTTTGACTGACGACCAAAGAGCCCAAACGGCCAGCGCAACCAGTGCAAAACCAAAAATTTCAAAACCGCCAAATAGACCATACATGGTCTGCTCTCCCAAAAATAACCTATCGCCGAATCACATAGGTTTGCGTTCGGCTATTTAAAGGGGGGAGCAAGAAGACTTCGTAAACGGAGTATGAAAGAAATATAAATTTTGGCACAGACTGGGTATTCGGCGCCGATATTCAGCCGCAATTCATGGGGCGAGCCTATATAGCAATAATATTACACACTCTTAAATCCAGCCCATTAATTCCCGCCGCACCACAGCTTCAATCACATCAAGGCCCTCTTCGCTGTCATTTAACGCCGGCAAATAGGCGTAGTGCTCGCCGCCGTTAGCCTCAAAATATTGCCGGTTCTCGACGTCTAGTTCTTCGAGCGTTTCGAGGCAGTCTGCGGAAAACCCGGGTGCCACAAGAACAAGCTTTTTAACACCAGACTTTGCAAGCGCCTCAACCGTCTCATCGGTATAAGGCTGCAGCCACGGGTCATTTCCAAATCGCGATTGAAATGTCGTCAGCCAGCGGTCTTTTCCAATTCCCAATTTCTCGCGCAATAACCTTGAGGTTTTTTGGCATTGGCAATGATACGGGTCGCCTTGTGTCAAATATTTTTCTGGCATGCCATGAAATGTCGCGATGATTTTATCGGGTTCAAAATCCAGTTTTGCCAAACTTTTTTTCATAGAGCGTGCAAGCGCATCGATATAGGCTGGATTATCGTGATAGGGTGCCGCCACCCGCACCGCCGGTTGCCAGCGCATTTTCATGAGCGCGCGAAACGCTTGGTCCGCAGCCGTTGCTGTTGTTGCGGCTGCGTACTGGGGATAGAGCGGCAGAAGCAGAATCCTATCGCAACCCTGTTCTTGAAGCGCGAGGATGCGAGACTCGGTCGTCGGGTTGGCATAACGCATCGCCCAATCGACCACCACATTCGGCATGCTGGCAAAACGTTCCGCCAGTTTCTCGGCCTGCCCACGAGTAATCGTTTTCAACGGGCCTTCGTTTTTCTCGTTGTTCCAGATCGAGGCGTAGTCCTTGCCTTTCTTGCCAGGGCGCACGCTCAGAATAATGAGATTGAGGATCGGCCACCACTTCCACTTGGGAACCTCGATCACCCGCTCATCCGATAGGAATTCTTTCAAATACCGGCGCATCGGCCAGTAGTCCGTGCCATCAGGCGTACCAAGATTGAGAAGGAGAACCCCGACTCGGCCCAACGCTACGTCCGGGTGCGTTTTCGGCCACGCAGCTTTGTCCGTCACGGGCGTCAATTTCATAGTGAGTTCGTTCATTCTACGTGCCTCATCGCCATCAACAACGGCGGAGCAACCTTAGCGGATCAGGCGCGCCGCTGCGACGGGGCATTGTCACGCGCCGCCACTTTCAACCGGGGCGCACTGCTAAGCGGCTGCGCAACTGGCGGCTCGGGGTCGGCGGAGTCGGGTTCGACGGGGCCCGTCACGGGCCTCAAAGACCGCCCGGAGTTCCAATATAACTCGATACGGCGCACGAAATCCTCAGGAGGTTCAGCGAAAATTCGCCGGGCGCGCTCGAAACAATCGGCCCGCAATTCCTCTTGCCGCCCCCGGGCGAGGCGAATAACTTGCCTGTAACCAGTATCCGTTGTCTTGCCTATACTTTTCACGGCGGCTTGCAGCATCGCCAAATCGTGATCATCTCCCAGTAGCTGGCTAAGCTCACGCGCAGCATGAATGCGAACTTCGAAATACTCGGGCCAAGCTCGCGACAGCAGCGCCATATGCCGCCAGTGCCATTGCACGGTTTTGCGCAAGTCATGAAACTTTTGGTCTGAAGGCGACTTGTAAGCCTTGGCGAGCATACGCCGACCCTTGTCGTAGCTCA
>JAYTQI010000235.1:0-1911 GCA_043746825.1 Hyphomicrobium sp.
GCTGGGCTCATCGTCATCGACGCGGGTGCCGAGAAGGCGCTGCTTTCAGGCAAGAGCCTGTTACCCGCTGGCGTCACGCGCGTCGAAGGTGATTTCGACCGTGGTGATGCGGTGATTATCCGCGCGCTAGATGGCCGAGAGCTTGGCCGTGGCCTCATTGCCTATGGCCGGTCTGAAGCCGCCCGCATCATCGGCAAACGCTCATCCGAAATCGCGGGAATTTTGGGCTATGAGGGCCAGGATACGCTCATTCACCGCGATGATATGGCGTTAAGTAGGAAATCCTAGAGCACTTCCTAAATGATCGTTCCTCGCAATCAATTGTCATCGTATTCCCGCTCTTGCGAGGGATGTTGGCAGGTGAGGATCACCACGTCTTGCGCAACATCGTCGATGGAATAGTAGACGAGGTACGCATAACGGCTCGCCACAAACTTCCGGACACCTGGAACTGATTGCGTGCGGCCCGAGCGCGGAAAATCCGCCAAGGTTTGCAGCGAGGCCAGTAAAGCATCCCTAACCCGCAATGCGGAAGCTGGACTGCGTACTTTTAAATAATCAGCAATGGACTCGATATCTTTTACGGCACGCGGGGCAAACCGCAGCTTCATGAATCAAAGCGCTTGAATGCTGCAGCGACCACTTCAGGCGAAGCCAGATTTCCTGCGCGAGCTTGAGACAATCCCTCAAGAATTGCTTCCAGATGCTCCGGCGGCACGGCCTCTGGTTCATCGGCGCGAAGCACGGCCAACAGCATGTGAGCTATTCTGTCTTGCTCGTCTGGGTCCAAGCGACGGACAGCGGCAAGGGCTTTTTCGAACAACTTGGTCATGGCAGTTCCTTCACCGTCAAGGCAGCACGAGCGTGCTCTGGCCATATCCATGGCAAGCATCTCAGTATAGGACTGCCGCGAGGCGTTTTGATAGTCTTTCAACATGAACTAGCGGGAGATTCCTTGGCTATGAAGACCCCGACACTCTCATTCACCGCGATGATATGGCGTTAAGTAGGAAGACATCCTCTTGACCACTGCTAACAAGGCAACTTGAATTAACTACTGAAAATCAGTATATTGATATGGACTTTGAGTGGGACGACGCAAAGGCCGCGGCCAACACATCGAAGCATCGCGTTGACTTCGAAACAGCGGCGCGGGTTTTTATCGACCCCTTCGTGCAGGAGCGCGAGGACGGCAGTGAACCTGTCGAGCATCGTCTCAATGCCATTGGTATGGTCGATGGCCGTCTGTTGTTCGTCGTGTTCACAATGCGCGGCGATGTCTATCGCATCATTTCGGCTCGAGGAGCCAAGCCCTATGAAAAAAGGCAATATCACGACGTTTAAGCTTGATCCTAAACGGCCGCCCAAGACGGATTGGGCTGCTTTCGACGCCATGACAGACAAGGCGCGTCATGCTGCCGCAAAGTCCGACCCGGATTTTCCAATTCTGACGGCAGCGCAACTGCGGCAGTTCCGCCGCCGGGTGGACGTGCGGGCGTTGCGCCAAAAACTGCACCTCACGCAGGAAGAGTTTGCTGCCAAATTCAATCTTCCTTTGGGTACGATCCGCGATTGGGAACAAGGAACACACCGGCCTGATCGAGCGGCGCAGATTCTTTTAAGGGTTATCGCCAACGAACCCGATGCCGTTGTACGTGCGCTGGAGCGTGGATAATCAACGTAACCAATACAGTTTGAAACAAACGGAATTAGGCTAAGTGAACAAGCGCGAAAACATTGCTGGCGAAACTGAGCGGCTGATGCGCAGCATTGGGGACGCTGCGCGTGCAGCGAGCCGGGTCTTGGCGCTGGCATCGACCGAGCAGAAAAATGCGGCGCTGATAGCAGCCGCCAAGTCGCTGCGCGCATCGGCTCCTGCAATTCTTGCCGCCAACGCCAAAGATATCGCCG
>JAYTQI010000236.1:0-1910 GCA_043746825.1 Hyphomicrobium sp.
AGTTTGACACCTTCAACAATTGTCTGATCCGCATTTGAAAGGCGCCACGCGCCGAACGGCCAAATTGCGAGTAAGGGGATGACCGCAAACGCAATGGCGGTGATGAGACGGCGGCCTTCGCAGAACATCACGAGCGGCGCCGCAAAGATGATGACGGACGGGATCGTCAAAGCATAGACGCCAACAAGCGCCGCACTTTGCATCAGCGTTTCGGGCGCGGTCAGCGCGTAGCCTAGGACATTCCAGGGAAAACCAGAGAGCACATGGCCGCGCAGCCACTCGGCAAGGGTCAACGCGACGGCTAACGTCAAAATGCGCGAAATGCCCGGACGCCAAAATGGTTTCGCAACCGCGGCAGCCGCCGCCCAGAAAAGTGCAAGGCCAGCGGGCAGAAGCGTCACAGCAAAAGGAAGAAGCACCGCGAATTTGTCGGCCTCAACCAGAAACGCTTCGCCAACCCAGAACAAGTTGAAAAAGAAATATCCGAATGCAAACCACCAGACATTGGTTGCAGCCTTGCGGGGACTATCACTGGCATCGATCAGCCAAATAAGAACTGGCAGCGTTAGAAACAGAATGGGTGATATAAAAAATGGCGCAAACGACAGCACGCTTAAGCCGCCCGCAGCAAACGCCAGAAGCGCGAGACGCCAGCCTTTTAAGGCCCTTACCCATCGCGCTGCGTTAGCGAGCTGCGATGCCGCCACCGCTGCCCGCGTATCCGAAGTCAACTCTTGTCCTCGCGCATCAAAGCTTGTGCTGCAGTAGCGTCTGTCTTCGGGGCATGAATTTTCAGCTTTTTGACCCGGCGCGGATCAGCGTCCAACACCTCGAATTCGACACCCGTGCCATGGCGGATTAGCTCGCCACGGGCTGGCACCCGGCCCAGCATCGAAAATACCAAGCCCCCGAGAGTGTCGATTTCGGCTTCTTCGCCCTCCGTGAGCAATTTAATGTTTAGAAGCTCTTCGAGTTCCGAGACCGGTGTGCGCCCTGTCGCAATCCATCCAAGTTTCGGGTCGGAAACGATGTTGATCTCCTCAGCTTCGTCGTGCTCGTCCTCGATATCGCCAACAATTTGCTCAACGAGGTCTTCGATTGTGACGAGACCATCGGTGCCGCCGTATTCATCAACGATCAGCGCCATATGAATGCGCGTTGATTGCATCCGGATCAACAAATCAGCGGCCGGCATGGAGGGCGGCACATAAAGTACTTGGCGGCGGATTTTGACCGTTGTGATGGGACGGGTCAGATCAAGCTTTGTGAGATCGAGCTTTGGCACTGGCCAGTGCTCCGGACTCCCCAGCGCCGTTTTTGCCGTGCGCAGTTCCCGCCCCGTCGCCTCCGCCATCAACCAGCGAAACAGGTCTTTGACATGGATCATGCCGCGCGGATCATCGAGCGTTTCGCGAAACAACGGGATGCGCGAGACGCCCGCCTCGTCGAATGTTTTTAGAAGTTCCCCAATGGGGTCATTCTCATCGAGCGCTGTGATGTCAGCGCGCGGCACCATCAGATCGTCAACGCGGCTAGCGCCAAAGCGGAGTAAGCGGCCCAACATGCTGCGCTCAGCTTCGCTGAAGGCGGCACCCGTGTTTGGCGTCTTGAGCGCATCCTCTATGGTGTCTCGCAAGGTTTGTGGCCCTGACAGACCAAGCTTGAGACGCAGAACCTGCATCCAGCCTTGCGCACCTGGAGCCCTGGATTCTTCGGCTGGGATGTCTGAGTGAAATTTATCGTGTGTTGGGTCGCTCATTGCTTTCAATCTGGGCCTTCAATCAAGGCCATCTATCAGGGGAGATCCCCGCTCACTTATCTTTTATCGTGGTCTAAGGTGCCGGTGTAGGGGTTGGCAATGCCGAGACGCGCTAATATCTGGATTTCAAGGGATTCCATTAGTTCCGCGT
>JAYTQI010000237.1:0-4222 GCA_043746825.1 Hyphomicrobium sp.
ACCGTCCGCGCCGCCAAGTTTGAGCCCCGCGTGCGCTTTGTCGAAATCACCGGCACCTGTGGGGACTGTATGTCCAAGCGCAAAGATTGAGCGCGTCTAACCAGAATGCACCTCGTCGCTACTTCCTTGCGGCGCATTGAGGGTCGAACAAGTCTTTGACGCACGATCATCACCATCATCACGGACATACGCATGCTCCCGGCGAAGCGTGCGGGGCGGCGCAGCCTCTAAAGCCAGATCAGACGGCGCTTGTGTCAGCTCGTGGCCTATGGCTGCGCCGCGCTGGGCGTGATCTGATTGCGGGCGTCGATCTCGATGTCAGTGCGGGCGAGATCGTGACGCTGATCGGCCCTAATGGCGCGGGAAAATCCACGCTGGTCAAAGTGCTGCTTGGCATTGAGACCGCAGACCGGGGCACGGTTACCCGGCCCGCGACAACACGCATCGGCTACGTGCCGCAGCGCTTCGACATTGACCGCGCCATGCCGATGACGGTCACGCGCTTTCTCACCCTTGGCGTTGGTGCCACCCGCGAGGCCGTCGAGAAAACCTTGAGGGAAGTTGGCGTCGAGCGTACAGCTAACCAGCAACTGGCTTCGCTCTCGGGCGGCGAAACGCAGCGCGTGCTCATTGCCCGCGCGTTGTTGCGCGATCCCAATCTTCTGGTTCTCGATGAGCCTGCCAGCGCCGTCGATTATGCCGGAGAAGCCGAGCTTTATGAGCTGATCGGGTGCTTGAAGGACAGCCGTAATCTTGGTGTTCTTTTGGTCTCGCACGATCTTCATGTCGTCATGGCGCGCAGTGACCGGGTGCTTTGCCTCAATGGTCATATCTGCTGTTCGGGCCGGCCTGAGACGGTGGCGAAAAGTGCCGAGTATGTCCGGCTGTTTGGCCCAGAAGCTGCCAATGCCCTGGCGCTGTATCACCATCATCACGATCATCGCCATGATATCTCTGGCGCGCTTCGCCACGACATCTCTGGCGCCCTTCGCCAAGATATATCAGGCGCCCTTCACGATGAAGGAAAACCGTAAGTGGCAAGTGGGATTGAACCCTTTGTTGCGCGGGCGCTCGCCGCCTCGGTTGGTCTTGCAATCATCGCGGCACCATTGGGCTGCATCGTGGTTTGGCGGCGTATGGCCTATGTTGGAGAGACCTTGGCGCAGGCGAGTTTGCTTGGCGTCGCACTGGGTCTGGCGTTGAAACTCAACCTCACGCTCTCGGTCATTGCCGCAGCGGTGGCGGCGGCGTTGCTGCTGATCGCCTTTGGCCGCCAGAAACTGTTGGCGCTCGACTCGGTTTTGGGGCTGATGCATCACGCCGCCCTGGCACTGGGCGTGATTGCGATAGCCCTTCTCAAGGGCCCTTCAATTGACCTGATGTCGTATTTATTTGGTGATGTGTTCGCGGTCACATCAAGCGATCTCTATTGGGTCTTCGGCGGCGGCGCATTCGTTCTGGCCCTGACCATCTGGCTTTGGCGGCCCCTGGTCCGCCTGTCGTTGCATGAGGATCTGGCAACGGCTGAGGGCATTGATCCTAGACTTGCGCGCGGGGTTTTTGACATCATGCTGGCGGTTGTCATTGCGGTTGCCATGAAGATCGTCGGCATCCTGCTGGTCATGGCCTTTCTCATTGTCCCTGCTGTCGCCGCGAGGCCGCTGGCCTCAACGCCCGAGCGCATGGCGGTGCTGGCAGCTGCAATCGCAGCCACAAGTTCTGTAGCGGGGATAGGTCTGTCGTTAAATTATGATACCCCAGGCGGCCCCAGCATCGTCTTGGCCATGTCGGTATTTGCAGCCCTCTCGCTGCTGGCGGCAGGCTGGATAAGGCGCTAGAGTGGGCTGAAATTCGAGGAGCGTTGATGTCTGTTAGAGAACTTGCAGGTCTAAGCCAACGCCATCTAACAACCTCCGTTGATGTCGGCGGCGTTCAAGTCGGTGGCGGCGCCCCAGTCGTCGTGCAATCGATGACCAACACCGATACCGCTGACATTGCGGGCACCGTCAAACAGGTCGCCGATCTCGCCCGTGCTGGCTCTGAGCTGGTGCGCATTACCGTTGACCGGGATGAAGCCGCTAAGGCCGTGCCGGCGATTAAAGAAAAACTGCTGAAGCAGGGCTGCACAGTACCGCTCATCGGTGATTTTCACTACATCGGCCACACCCTTCTTAGCGACAATCCTGCGTGCGCTGAGGCCCTCGACAAGTACCGCATCAATCCCGGCAACGTCGGCTTCAAGGACAAGAAGGATAAGCAGTTCGGCGCCATCATCGAGACCGCGCTCAAATATTCAAAGCCCGTGCGCATCGGCGTCAACTGGGGCTCGCTCGATGGCGAACTGTTGACGCATTTAATGGACGAGAATGCAAAGTCTCCAAGCCCAAAATCAGCCCGCGCCGTGATGCACGACGCCATGGTGCAGTCTGGCCTGATGTCCGCCAAACGCGCCGAGGAGATGGGTCTCGCTGCCAACCGCATTATCATCTCGGGCAAAGTCTCGTCCGTGCAAGATCTGGTTGCGGTCTATCAAATGTTAGCCCAGCAAAGCCGCTATGCATTGCATCTCGGCCTCACCGAAGCCGGCATGGGCTCGAAAGGCATCGTGGCCTCATCCGTTGCCATCGGCGTTTTGCTGCAGCAAGGCATTGGCGACACCATTCGCTTTTCACTAACACCTGAGCCCGGCGGTGACCGCACCATTGAAGTCCGCACGGCGCAGGAATTGTTGCAGACCATGGGTCTCAGATCTTTTGTGCCCGTTGTTGCAGCCTGCCCCGGCTGCGGACGCACAACGTCGACGGTGTTCCAGGAGCTGGCCCGCGACGTACAAAACATGATCCGCGACCGCATGCCGGAGTGGAAGGCGCGCTATCCCGGCGTTGAAACACTGAATTTCGCGGTCATGGGCTGCATTGTCAACGGCCCTGGCGAGAGCAAGCATGCTGACGTTGGCATCTCTTTGCCGGGCACCGGAGAAACACCAGCCGCGCCAGTGTTTATCGACGGCAAAAAGGCCATGACGTTGCGTGGGCCGAACATTACGACTGAGTTCAAGCAGATCGTCGAAGATTACATCGAGAAGCGCTTTGGCGCAGGTGGACGGAACACAAGCGCAGCGGAATAATTTAACTTGCGCGCCGTCCCATGAAGCGGGCGGCTTCGGCGAGAACGTCCGCCTTTGTGCCAAAAGGCTCCAGCGCTTCAATCGCAGCCGCGACCACCTTGTCCATATGTTCGCGGGCGCGCTCTGCGCCGACGAGCGACACCAGCGTCGCCTTGCCAGCCGCCGCGTCTTTGCCTGTGGCTTTGCCAACGCTCTCAGCCTTGCCTTCGGCGTCTAATAAATCGTCGCTGATCTGGAACGCGAAGCCAAGACATTCACCATACCGGATCAAAGCCGCGCGCTCTCCCTCGCTGGCTTTCCCTAAAATCGCGCCAGCCTCAGTTGCAACCTGGATGAGGCGGCCGGTTTTCAAACTTTGCAGGTGTGCAATGTGAGCGAGGTTTGGCGCTGCATCAGGGGTCAATTTTTCAGCCGCAAGATCGAGCGCTTGACCGCCGACCATGCCAGCTGCTCCCGCCGCGCGGGCGAGCACTAACACGAGCTCTGACCTAACCTGTGCATCGTAATGACAGCGCGGTGATCCTAATAACTCGAAAGCCAAAGTTTGCAGGGCGTCGCCAGCGAGGATAGCGGTCCACTCATCATAGGCCGTCCACACCGTTGGCTGGCCACGCCTCAGCGTATCGTTGTCCATTTGCGGCAAATCATCATGCACCAGCGAATAGCAATGGATGCACTCAATGGCAGCAGCGGCCTCAACCGCCGCCTCAGGCCCAACACTAAAGAGCCCGGCACTCTCAAGCACGAGGAAGGGCCGGAAGCGTTTGCCGCCGCCAAGTACTGCGTGTTTCATAGCGGCGGCCAAGCGCTCAGGTGTGCCCGCAGTCTGGGCGTTGGCCAGGATCTCACCAAGGCGCGCCTCGACAAGTCGGGCCGAAGCTTGAAGTTTTGCGGGGAAAAGCATCAGGCTCTTAACCTCTGCGGCGATTTACTTGGTTTGGCCTCTCAACACGGCCATTGTTTCGCATTATTTGCCACGGCCATATCTCATCGCTCAACAATAGCAAAGCATGGATCGCTCTGACGACAACATCGATTTTGCGTTTGACCCGCAGACGGTTAAGACGCGGCCGTCCGTAGGGCCGCCGCCGAAAC
>JAYTQI010000238.1:0-4221 GCA_043746825.1 Hyphomicrobium sp.
GAACTCGACCGCGCGCAATTTCAATCGCGCTTAGAGGCGGCATTGAAAATAGACGCTGATTTCAACGCGGTATCTGCCAATGCGTCCCCCGAGCAGATCGTGAACATTGTTTTGCGGCGGCAAGGGCCGGGCCCGGACGCCTCGGGAATTTAGAACGCTGTTCTCAACACGGCGGCTGAAATGCTTGTCACAATGATCTATCATGGTGCGCACTATCGCAATGCCGGTGGCATCAATGCCGTGCGGGCGATAGAACATGGAGGAACAAACATGAAGCGTACAACATTTAGTCTGGGGATCGCAGGTGCCCTTGCAGCCGGGTCCTTCTTTGCCACATCAGCTGCAATGGCCGGTGGCTACGTCGCGAAGCCAGCGCCTGCTAGTCACATGATGCGGCCAGCTATGCCGCGTCCGATGCCGATGGCCATGCACGCACCACGGCACCAAGGACCGATGATGCATCGCGAGGCACATTTTGGCGGGCGCGGTTATGGCAACTTCGCACCGAGAGCTTATACGCCAGCGATGCACCCAAGGTTTGCCAACTATGCGCCGCGCATGCCGGCGCCTATGATGAGACAGGCCCCGCATGTTGTGCATTACAGTGCTCATCAGTTCCACCAACTCCACCCAATCGCCATTTACCACGTGCGTTCGGTCAATATGCACTACGCCGCGCCTGTCTACCGCGCAGCCCCCGTCAGCCACGCAAACTACGCGCCACGGCTAATGATGCCACGCCCTATGGCTATGCCGCCGATGAAGGCGCCCGTGCACATAGCTTATGCGATGCCGCGTCACAAGTAGTCACCAATAAGCGCTGCGGGCGGCGATCATAGCCGCCCGTTTTGCCGAAGTTTTTTAGGCGACGCACCTGTTCAGGAAGTTGTGATCAGCTAAGATGCGCTCGAGCCGAAGTTCATGCATGCTCTGAAGTCCGAAGCGGATTTCACGGCTGCATCTTAGCAAATTGCCAACGGTCATTCTGCGCGCTGTACTGGATAGAATCCAAGCGCTCGATCACGCGTGTGCGCGAAAAACAATTCTACGAAGCGGAACCTGATATCTGCGCCGCGCGTATCTATATCCAAAGATAATGCGCCACGTATGCAGGTGAAAGCTCCGGCGCGCTTACAGAGGAGGATATTGCATCATGAAAACCTTGTTGAGTCTGAGCTTTGCGGCCATTTTGGCTGCAGCACTTTCGATTTCGGCCGCAAATGCCAAGGGTATGGGCGGCGGTGGCGGTGGCGGCCACGCCGTTGGCGGTAGCGGCGGCGCTGGACACGCAAGCCCCAGCATGAGCGTCAAGGGCAGCGGCGGGCCGCGGGTTGGCGGCTTTGTGCAGAGCGCGCCACACGCCATCGGCGGCAGCAACCACGTACGGCACATTGATGGTGGCCGCATGGGACGCCATCATCACGGCCGGTTCCTGGCCTATTCCGTGCCGCTCTACGACTATGACGACAGCTACAGCTATGGCAACAACTGTGGTTGGCTGTGGCAGCGCTATCTCAATTCTGGAAGCCTGCGCTGGAAACACCGCTTCTACGAGTGCATCGAATAAGCCCACCAAAGTAGATATCAGCATCAGCGCCTGGCTCGCAACAGCCGGGCGCTTTTTTTGTTTTGTGTTCCAGGAGGAACAGCGAGCGCGCTCACGTTACCCCAATCTCCAAATATCGAGGGCGCAAATTTGCGCCCGCGGCGACAGCACGGGCTGCAAGCCCAGCACTATTGAATACAACAAAGATTTTGGAGATTTTTCACATGAAGACAAAAACGATCATCATTGCCGCCGCTGCCGGCCTCGTCACCACGCTAGGCGCAGCTGGAATGGCAAGCGCGGGCGGAAAGAGCAGCCACAATTCCATGTCGATGAAAAAGGAGTCGCACGAGTCCCACGAACATCACCGGCCACATTTCAACTACATCATCGCGCCGAGCTACAGCTGCGGATACTATTACGACAAGTGGCAGTACACAGGCAGCTTCTACTGGAAAAAGCAGTACTTCATTTGTAAAGGCTGGTGATGAGCTGGCGGCGCCGCCTGGGCTGAACTCCTCCGCACCGCGCCTCCGCCGCCTGACGCCAGCCCTGTCCCCCGGGAACTCCGCCCCGGGGGATTTTCGCCGTCATTGAGACGAGACATCTCAGCCCTATTGCCCAGCGGCCTCGGAAACTTCCATCAGTATTGGCGCATTATATTTTTCGCTGCGCGCGCCATAAAACTTACCCTTCACGGTAATGGGCTTCCCGACCAGTTTCTCCATCGCGCCTTGAACTGGCTCGGTTCCTGGAAAAACTTGCAGCCTGGTGGTGGCGGCGACGTTGTCGGGCGCGGCTTCTCCCTTCAAACAAATTGGCGCTCCTATGGTGAGAATGTAAGCGCCATTTTCACTGGCCAGCGTGCCCGCCGCACTGCTGTCGGAATCCGCCGGCAAACAGCCGTCACCGGCACGCGCACCCGCACCCGCACCCGCACCCGCACCCGCTACCGCACCCGCTACCGCTACCGCTACCGCTAATGCAAACCCCAAACTCAAAAATCCCAGTCTCACAACGTCTTGGATGATGGTGCACTCAAACGCGCCTGTTTCCCGCCCAGCTAGCCTTTGGCGAGATCGCGAGTCGCGCGATGGTGGGAGAAAGCTATTGCGGGGGTGTGCTGTATTCGACATGGCGCGAATCTGAAGGGCCAGAAAATCAGTGGCGCGCATCGAACCTTTTGGGGAATGGCGGCGACAGACCCTTTGAAAAACGGCGCATCCCTCAAACATCTTCGAACACTTGTCTCTTGAGGAACAGCGCGCACGGAAGCGAGGTGCCATACCGCTCTCAAGTTTTGCTCGCGGCCTCACTTGAGGCCATGTTGCTTGAATTCCGGGCCTGCCCTCCCTCCAGAGCCCGGTTCCCCGCCCCTCGCGCCAATTCCCCGTTTTGGCTGCGAGGGGCTTTTTCTAATTGAATCATCATCTTGCGCGCGCCGCTAAGGATATGCGCGAGCCGCCCGAGTTATCCACAAGCCTGGCCGGACTATTTCAAAGCATAGCCCGTTGTTCTCTTAACGCGGCAAGGCTGCCTTTTGTACCCGCGTTGGGCAGCAAACGCGCCGCCAAACGTCTCGAGTGTTTCTGCGTATCAGGATCGAGACGGCGCAAGAACGGACCAAGTCCCCGCAACTTGGTCCGTTCTTTTTTGTTTGGGGCCTGGCCTTAAGAAAAACTGTCTCGCCGCAAGGGAACTTGATCTTGGGTCAGCGTGTTGTCACGTTACACCACACGAGCCCCACATAGTCTGCGGCTCCAGCGGCCCAAGGAGGACTCCCATGCGCAAATTCACTTCAACGGCACTGGCGATGCTGATTGCACTCTTCGCTTTCAGCGCACAATCACAACGCGCTGAAGCCCATTCCCGGCACGGTGACGGCGCACTCGCGTTTGGCATTGCTGCGGCCGTTATTGGCGGCATCGCATTGAGCGGCTCGCATCATCGTCACCGCTATTACAACAGCTACTACGATGACGGGTATGACGGATACTATGACACCCCGCGCTATTCCTACGGGCGATCCTACAATCGCGGCTACGGCGGCAATGGCTCAAGCTTTGCGATCGGCGGCTACGGCCACGGACACCATCATCGCCACCACTGAAGCATACGTGATAAGTTATCACGCACTTTGATCCCCGCTGGGCAACTGGCAGGGATTTTTTATTCCCACTCAATCGTACCAGGCGGCTTGGACGTGACGTCATAGACGACGCGGTTGATGCCGCGCACCTCGTTGATGATGCGGGTGGCGGCACGGCCAAGAAAATTCATATCGAACGGATAGAAGTCAGCAGTCATGCCATCAACCGAAGTGACGGCGCGCAAAGCCAGCACATGATCATAGGTCCGCCCGTCGCCCATGACGCCGACAGTGCGCACGGGGAGGAGAATGGCGAAGGCCTGCCATATGACATCGTAGAGCCCGGCCTTACGGATTTCATCAAGATAGATCGCATCGGCCTTGCGCAAGATGCCGAGTTTTTCCGGCGTAATTTCACCGGGAATACGGATCGCGAGGCCAGGGCCCGGAAACGGATGACGGGCGACGAAAGCGTCGGGCAATCCAAGCTCGCGGCCGAGCGCCCGAACCTCGTCCTTGAACAATTCGCGCAACGGCTCAACGAGCTTCATGTTCATGCGCTCAGGCAAGCCGCCGACATTGTGGT
>JAYTQI010000239.1:0-4217 GCA_043746825.1 Hyphomicrobium sp.
TTGGCGATTTGCGCCTCTAAGGTTGCATGGGCGGCTTTCCAGCCAAACCGGCCAACTGGACCGCTCGCGCCATCGGGCCCGAGCCGCCGCGCCATGCCCTTGACAGGGCCGTCTGTGTTTTTCTGCGCCTCTGCCAATTTGAGAATGGCCTCATCCGCGATGTCCTCGAACGCGGCGCGGCCCAAAAGCGACGGTGCGGCGCGCACACTGGCTTTGATGCCATCGCTCAGCGGCGGGCCACTCAATTCATAGTCGAGATGGGGCGAAAACCGTGCACTGCCTTCAGACTCCAAGCCCGGCACCGCTTCCGTTTGCAGTTGCTGGCCATAAAACGGATCAGGGTGACCCTGCGCATCACCAAAGCGCACGACCGCGCCCTTGAGGTTGCGCTTACCGCGAGAGCCCGAGGTTGCGAGCGCTGGCCCGCCCTTGCCATGACAGGCATCGCACGAGCGGGCGTTGAACAGCGGCCCCAAGCCGTCGGATGCAATCGTGGAAGCCGGCGCGGGCACCCATTGCCGCTTGAACAGGGCCCGGCCCGCGACGCTGTCGAGCTCATCCGCCGCGACGGCGGTAGCGCAAAGTACGGCCGCCAATGTGAAGGCCAAACGCATCATAGCACTGCAATGTAGCCCATCATGCCAGTCTCTTGGTGTTCCAGGATATGGCAATGGAACATCCATTTCCCGATGTTATCCGCTTTGAAGGCGACTTCAATGGTTTCGCGCGGCAGCACTAGGACAGTATCAGCCCGGTGGCGCGGCAGCTTGCGCAGGTTTGAAGACAGCACTTCGAAGGTGTGGCCGTGAATATGGATGGGATGGGCGTGGGCGGTGAGGTTCTTGAGCGCGAAGATATAGCTGCCGCCCGCCTTCAGCGTCGTAAGTGGAGGACCTGCATCGCTGTGATCCGCGCTCGCCCACGACTGTTTATTGATGGCCCAGAACGTGCGTTTGGAGAGGCACAATGATCCGATCTCGAGGCCCGGCGTTGACCCAAGCGCGGCAATGCTCTCGCCTGTGGCCGTTGTCGAGAAATCGAAAGTCAGGCGCTCAGCCGTCTTCAGGTCAACCGGCGCGAAGCGGCCATCACGCAGTGCATGGGCTTTGAATTTGCCTCTACGAACAGGCTCGCCATCTCCCAAAAACTCCGCCAGCACAATGGGCTCAGCCGCGAAATAATCGAGCAACCGCGCGCTCTGGCCGGGTTTTGGCGCGCGCATTAGAATATCGAGACGCGCCGCTGGCCCAAAGCGCCAGGATTCAAACGGGATCGGGATACAGGCATTGCCATCAATGGCGATGATCGCGGCCTCTGCACCCCCGATGCCAATTTCTGAGATGCGCGAACTATCGACGTTGAGCAGGCGCAAGCGGATATCAGCAGAGGCCTTCACTTTAAGTACCGGCTTGGTCACGCCGTTGATCGAGCGCACGGTGCCAGACGTGCCAGACTTGGCCGCCCCTTCGTCGGTGGTGAAAGGCAAAAACGCGCCAGCCTTGCTGATGCGCCAATCCTTCATCATCAAGACGAGGTCTTGATCAGCCTTCTCAACTTCGTCACCCTCCACAATCAGCGCGCCGATGAGCCCGCGCCCGAAATGTTCGACCGAATTGCAGTGGGTGTGGAAGAAGTACGTGCCTGTATCGGCGGCCAAGAATTCGTAGTTGCCTTCAGCGCCCGGTTGAATGGGCGGCTGCGTTAAATACGCCACGCCGTCTTGGGCGTTGGGGACTCTCAAGCCGTGCCAATGAATTGTGACGTGCTCGCCAGGACGGGAGAGTGAATTTTTGATGCGCGCTTTCAGCGTATCGCCAACCTGCAAACGCAGGACTGGAAAATCTGGCCCGTCTTTGAACGTCCACAGCGGCAGTGATTTGCCGCCAAATGCCGGCATTGCGGTTTGCCGCTCGGCAATATCAAATTCAACAGAGACAGTCTTGCCGGCCTTCGGCTCCAGTCGCGGGGCCAAGACTTCCGCATCAGCTGGAGTAAAAATCCGCGCGCCCAATGCGCCAGCCCCGCCTAGCACTGCGCCTGAGAGCATCAATTGCCTGCGCGTCAGCATGACATCACGACGATCCACCAACCCAAAAGACTGACACAGCCTTGCCTATTGCGCGGACTTGACGTCATCCAGTTTGCCGGCATCTCCAAGCTTCTCAAGTCCCTTGGACCCTTCGAGGTTGATTTTCAAATTCAGCGCCGCCACCACCGCTTCGAGTGCCCGGGCTTGGGCAACTAGTGCGGCAGAAGCATCAAGAATGAGTTTGTTGCCTTCTTCATTGCCGGCTGTAAGCATTTGATCATACGCCATACCACCCGTATCGGCCTTGTCTTTGATAGCCTTTATTTTGGCGAGCGCATTGGCCATTGCATCGTCAAGTCGCTTGGCGGCTTCAGGGGCCTTTTCCCGCGCAAAGGCTGCCATGCTCGGGCCGGTGAGTTTTTTCTCGCCCTCGTAAGCGCCATTCCAGATTGCGATCATGCCGAGTTGATCATTGATGTGGGCATTATGAGTGTTGTTGGAAAAGCAATCTTGAGCTTCTTCGCGGTCATGCAGCAGCACACCCAGCTTCATGCGCTCGCCCGCAAGTTCGCCATAGGAGAGTGAACCAAGGCCGGTCGGTATAATGGCGAGCTGTTCACTCTCACTCTTGGCAGCAATCGCTTTGCGCGCCGCACCGCCCGCCTGCCAGTTCTTGACCATAACTTTGAGATCATCAACCAATAGTCCCGTTGCCGCTTTCAGATAATCGCGGCGGCGATCACAATTGCCGCCAGTGCAGTTATTGAGATCGAAATCAGTGGCGGGGCGGTTGCCGACAACCGGGCCTTTCCCTTCCAACGCTTGACCCCACAGCAAAAACTCGATGGCATGATAACCGCTGCCAACGTTGGCTTGCACATCAAGTGCGCTGTTGAGGCCCTTGATGAGTTTCTTGCCTATCTTGGTGGCATCGAGCATCTTGGCGCCGATGCGCAATTTTTTATTAGCAATGATGTTGGCGGTGTAGAGCGGGTTGTCATCTTTCTTGTCACCGTAGGACGCGGCATCAACGTAATCGATCAGACCTTCATCGAGCGGCCAGGAGTTCACCTCGCCCTCCCAATCATCGACGATTTTGTTGCCGAAGCGGAAGCCTTCCGTTTGCAGGTAAGGCGCGCGGGCCGATTTCCAGGCATCGCGCGCGGCGTTCAACGTTTCGGATGAGGGTTTAGCGAGGAGCGCATCAACAGATTTGTCGAGCGCTTCAGCTTTGGCTGTGGCCTCGCCATACATGGCTAGCGCCATATCTTCATAATGTTTGATGATACCGGAGGCGGCAGGCGCGGCGAATGCTGCCGGTCCTGTCAAAAATATAATACCAAAGACCGAACCATAGAGACGCTTCATTTCAGGTTTCCTCAGGCAAATAGGGGCGCTATTCATGGTGCCAAACGCCCGTCGCAAAATTCCGCATCGGGCCTCTGGTCTTTATTGACTTTTCCTGTATAGAATAATTTATCTGCTGCCTGTCAAGTTACGTTTTCGTGGCACAAGGCGATCATAAGCACGACCAAAACGACAAGCGGAAAGCTGCAACATGCGCCTCACCAAGCAATCTGGCCACGCCATCCGCATTTTGATCGATTGCGCTCATGCCGACGGGCAACTGGTTAAAGTTGCGGATGTTTCGGGGCGGCTTGGCATCACCAAGCAGAACGTTTTTAAAATCGTGCATCTTTTATCTCGGGCTGGTTTTGTGGCCGCCGTGCGCGGACCTAATGGCGGCGTGCAGCTGGCCCATCCGGCGCATGAGATTCGCATTGGTGATGTGGTGCGTGCCATGGAAATCACCAGCGTTCATGTCGATGGCGAGGCGCCGGGCGATGACGTGATCGAGGGTGGCGCCATCGCTACATTGTTTGATGACGCGCTCACAGCCTTTGTCTCAGTGCTGGATCAGCATTCGCTAGCGGTGCTTGCGGGATTGGAGAAACCAGGTGCCAAGGGTGCCGCGCTGGTGCACGCACCGAAGAGGCCAGCGCCACAGCGGGCGAGGCGCGCTGCCAAGTCTGAGACCTCGCGGAGGAATTGAGGCTTCATCCTCGGACAAGCGCGCCAAAGGGCGAGTGCGTTCAAGGATGACGTTCAGTGGGGCGCATCATGCAGTGACAGAAATGCGCCAGCGGCCGTTGCCCAGTTCCGCCACAGTAAACTCCACGGGCAGGAA
>JAYTQI010000240.1:0-1896 GCA_043746825.1 Hyphomicrobium sp.
GAGCAAGTCAAAGGCGCGGGCGCCGATATTCTTCTCGGCAATACCTATCACCTGATGCTGCGGCCGGGTGCTGAGCGCATTGCCCGTCTCGGCGGCCTACATAAATTCATGCGCTGGGATGGACCGATACTCACCGATAGCGGTGGGTTCCAGGTGATGAGCCTGTCGAAGATCCGCAAAATCACCGAGGAGGGTGTTAGCTTCCAATCGCATCTCGATGGCTCGCGCCACATGCTGTCGCCGGAGCGCTCGATTGAAATTCAGTGCCTGCTCGGCTCCGACATTCAGATGCAGTTTGACGAATGCATAGAGCTTCCGGCTGAGCGAAAAGAGGTCGAGCGGGCGATGCAGTTGTCGTTGCGCTGGGCTGAGCGGTCGAAAGCCGCGTTCGACGCGCAAGTGGCGAGTGGCGGCGCAACGCGCGGGCAAGCTCTGTTCGGCATCGTGCAAGGCGGCACTGATATTGAATTGCGCAAGCAATCGGCGCAAGCACTCGTGGCGATGGATTTGCCCGGCTATGCGATTGGCGGGCTGGCCGTTGGCGAGGGGCACGAGGCGATGATTGCGACGCTTTCGGAGACAATGCCGTTTTTGCCCGCAAACAAGCCGCGCTATTTGATGGGCGTCGGTACGCCACTGGATTTGATTGAGTCTGTGCGCCGCGGCGTCGATATGTTCGACTGCGTCATGCCAACGCGCAACGGCCGCCACGGCTATGCGTTCACCTGGAACGGCCCGCTCAATATGCGCAACGCCAAACATGCCGAGGATTTGGCGCCGCTCGATGCGGAGAGCACGTGTCCGGCGGCGCGCGACTATTCGCGAGCTTATATTCATCACTTGATCAAGTCGGGTGAGCTTCTAGGTGCCATGATCCTGTCGTGGGTCAACACGGTTTTTTATCAGGAACTCATGAACGCCATGCGCACGTCCATTTCAGAAAGCCGGTTCGACGATTGGGCTCGAGAAACAAAAGCCCGGATCACTGCGCAACCGGTGCCGGATCAGCAACCATAACGCGTTCGCGATGCACGAGATAAATGCCTGACGCAATGACGACGGCCGAGCCGAGCAGCGTCCAGTGATCGGGCACATCGCCAAAGACGAGATATCCGAGCGTGATCATGCTGATCAGCTGAAAATACAAGAACGGTGACACGCTGGAGGCTGGCGCCAAACGATAGGCGTGGATCAGCAGGTAATGGCCGAGTCCACCGAAAGCGCCGAGGCTGACAATAAGCAGCCATTGCAAAGCCCCCGTTGGCCAAACCCAATGGGCAA
Source organism: Hyphomicrobium sp. (assembly GCA_043746825.1). Taxonomy (GTDB): domain Bacteria; phylum Pseudomonadota; class Alphaproteobacteria; order Rhizobiales; family Hyphomicrobiaceae; genus Hyphomicrobium_B. The sequence continues at coordinate 1,282 of JAYTQI010000240.1, forward strand.
ATGCGAAGGGCGCAGCGAAGATGACGCCGGCCAGCAGTGCGTAGAACAACGTCACCAGCGGCGGATCGAAGGTTGAGAGTTTGCGCGTCAGTAACATGAAAATCGCGTACGATAGCATCGCTAGGAATGAGACCGCGAACGCCCAGTGGACGTCGGCGAAGCCCGGGCGGACGACAATCAAAATGCCAACGAAGCCAATCAGAATCGCAACCATGCGCCGCCACCCGACCCATTCGCCGAGAAATGGACCCGCGAGAGCCGCAACAACAAGCGGGGCCAGAAACGCAATCGACACGGTTTGATCGAGCCGCAGATATTGGATCGCAAGAAAATTGCAGGCCGTACAGCTGAGCATCGTCAACGACCGCGCGATCTGCAGGCCAAGCTTCTTGGTGCGCAATAATCCGGGTATTGCTGCTGGACCGAGCATCGCCGCCATCAGTACGGCCTGACCGGTGAAGCGCAGCCACACGATCTGGGCGGTTTGAATGCCGGAGTGGGACGCAAGATACTTCGCCACTGTGTCGAGACACGAGAACAGCGTCACCGCCGCGCACATCAGCAGGATGGCCTTAAGCCGGTCGTGCATGACACTGGGCGGAGCAATAGAGATCG
>JAYTQI010000241.1:0-1894 GCA_043746825.1 Hyphomicrobium sp.
GCGCACAAAGTTGTGGACGGGCTCGGCCTCAAGAAGGAGAGTTGCATCTGTATTGGACCTCGGCAGTTCGTGCCCGTGTCCCGGATGGCGAGTGGTCCCGATTGCACAAGTTGTGGGGATGGCATTCTGATCCCAACTCTCACCACCGGCACCATGCAGGATTGTGTTTCGAAATATTCAGGCCAATTGTTTGGTCTCAGCGCGCAAAGTGTCGTTGATGGCGCCCATCATCTGTCGGCGGCGGCGGTTTGCTTTGCACGCGGGCTCAACGATAAGCCAAAGATCGCAGGTCTGCTGCTTGTACTGAAAGCCTTGGACATCAAACTCAGCATGATGGCCATCGCGGCCGTTATGGCGCTGGGCGGCATCATCGCGGCGCGGCGGGTGGCAGAAACCATGTCCAAGAAAATCTCAAAAATGAACGATGGCCAGGCGCTCACTGCCAATCTCGTGACGGCGATGCTTGTGATTGGTGCGAGCCGGATTGGCGTTCCAGTCTCGACAACGCATGTTTCTGTCGGCGCCATCACGGGCATCGGCCTTATCAATGGCACGGCGTCGCGCTCTGTTTTATCGGCGATTTTGCTGTCATGGCTGCTGACGCTCCCCATCGCCGCGGTTGTGGCTGGCCTCGCCAGTTGGCTGCTGAAACTGTATGCGTAGCAGCAAGATTTAAGAGGACTTTGAAATGAATCATGTGACCACCCACGATGTCTATCGCGAAGCTGCGCTCAATCCGGATAAGGGGCTGTGCTGTACGACGACGCCGGTGTGGCAGTTGCCCGATCTCAAAATCCCGCAACTCATGCTAGATATGAATTACGGCTGCGGCTCAACCGTCAATCCGCGCGATCTCGTCGGCTCGCCGTCCATTCTGTATGTCGGCGTTGGCGGTGGAATGGAAGTCTTGCAGTTCGCATACTTCAGCCGCCGCAAGGGCGCGGTCATCGGCCTCGATGTGGTCGATGAGATGATGGATGCATGCCGCAAGAATCTCAAAGATGCCGAAGCGGATAACGCCTGGTTTAAATCAGAGTTTGTTGACCTGAGAAAGGGCGACGCCCTCAACCTGCCAATTCCAGATGAAAGCATCGACATCGCGGCTCAGAACTGCCTGTTTAACATCTTTCATGATGATGATCTCAAGCGTGCCTTGTCGGAGATGTACCGGGTCTTGAAACCGCGCGGCCGTCTTATCCTCTCTGATCCAGTTTGCGATCTCGCAATGCCGGCGGCGCTTAAAAACGACGAACGGTTGCGCGCCATGTGCCTGACCGGCGCCATCCCGATGCAGGATTACATCAAGCGCCTGACTGATCTTGGCTTTGGCACCATCGAAGTTCGCGCCAAGCGGCCCTATCGCGTCTTGTCGCCCCGCCACTTTGCAACCGATTATCTGATCCCCATTGATAGCGTCGAAATCTGCGCCATCAAAGACCCAATGCCCACTGATGGCCCGTGCGTGTTCACGGGCCGGACCGCGATATACTTTGGAACGGACGAGTTTTTCAATGACGGCAAGGGCCACACGCTTGGGCAAAACCAACCGCTGGCGGTTTGCGATAAAACGGCGGGTGCGCTCGCGTCTTTGAAGCGCGATGACCTGTGGATTTCTGGATCGACGTATTTCTATGATGGCGGCGGCTGCTGTTAACCGGGCCGTCCGCCTTCGCTATCCGCCTGCGCTAAAGCTTCGGCGGGATTGTGCTACGGCGGGACATCCGCCTCCTGCACCTCGCTCTTTGCGCCGCTTGTGTCCGACCGATCCCGCCGTAGCCTCCGCGAAAGCGGAAGGCGAAGACGGATGGAGCGGGCGAAGGGAATCGAACCCTCGTCAACAGCTTGGGAAGCTGCCGCATTACCATTATGCTACGCCCGCCGCTGTTGCATGCAA
>JAYTQI010000242.1:0-4203 GCA_043746825.1 Hyphomicrobium sp.
ACTGCGATAAGTTTCGTGTTGCGTTTGGCCCCAGCCCTCAAACGGCTGGGGTCATTTTTATGGCTGCGATGCTCAATCCGGGGATCGTATCAAATAAAAAAAGCGCGCCGACCTTAGGGTCAGGCGCGCTTTATGTTGGCCGGGGATTTAAGGCGGACGCTTTTAGCGTGTCGAACCCTTCAGCAATGACGACGATTGGGGCGCCGTATTGGAGTCCGCAACGTGGCTTGTCCAGCTGTCATCAGCCCTGGCTGTGTCAATCGCCGCCGGTTTCAGTGGCGCGGCATCAAGAGCCTTGGCAACTGTGGTCGCGAACGGTTGCGGCGCGGCTATCGTAGCGACCTTATCCGGGGCGGTCTTTGTCGTGGTCTTCACCATGCGGCGCAGATAGTCAGAGTTTGCCGATGCTGAATCTGCCGTCATATCCGCCGATGACAAGGATTTCGCTTCGTCGTGTTTGCCCTGCAATCCAAGAACAAGGGCCAGGTTCTGGCGGACCTTGGGGGTATTGGCGTCGGTGCTGGCGACCGATTTGAGGAGCTCTTCTGCTTTTTTGGGGTCGCCGCTCATGGCGTGGGCCATGGCCAGGTTGTTAATCACTGAGGGCTGGTGCTCTGACAGCATCAGGGCCCGCTCGTAAAATGGAATAGCGGCTTTGTATTGGCCTTGCTTCGCCAACACCGTTCCGCGCGCCGAGATAATGTGCCAGTCCGGCTTTGAAGGATCGTCTGCCGCTTCGAGTAGTTTGCTCGCCAGCCCAACTTGATCAAATTCAAGCGCCAGGCGGCCATATTCGCCGTTGAGTTCCGGGTCGCCACCGTGCAGCACGCTCGTCTGCTGCAGGACGCTCAAGGCCTTTTGATGCTCGCCCAAAGCCTTCAGGTTCTTAGCGTAGCTCAATGCTGCCTTGAGATCGCTGGGCTTTTTCGCAAATTCTTGGCCCCAGTAGGTCGTCGCTTTTTGCAAATCGCTTTGCGTTGTTGGGATCTCCGCCGCCGCCGCTGGGGAATCGGACGCGAGCAGGTTTGCCGAGGAAGGCAACAAATCCGATGTCTGTGCGCAGGCGCCGAGCATCAAGCTGGCGGTCAAGCTGGCAAAAACGCGCGCGTTGGTCCTGATGAAGGGCCGCCTCAATGGAGCCGTATCGTGCGCCATATGCAATCTCCGAATGGCCGCTTAAGCGGTGTGAATCTCTGCGACTGTCAGTATCCGGGACAGCGGTCAACGAACGCTTAACTCTTGAGCATTTTCCGCAAACGCACATACAACTGAGGTATCGTAGGGCGTTGCACCGCTTGCGCTTGAGGATAAGCGTCGTATCTGTTGCAAGACGGGTATGGTGGAAACTGCTGTTGGCACAAGCAAGGGGTTGGGAATGATCGAGACGACGGCGTGGTCTGTAGCAAGGGTCTTTGCAGAGGGCCAAGGCGCGCCGTCTGATCTCCCAATTTGGTTGGTGCCCAAGGCTGCCGTCAGTGATGCCGCGGATCTCGATGCAAGTTCGCGCCAGTGGTTGACCACGCAATCCTTTTCAGGCGCGGCTAAGAAACATGTCCTTTTACCAAACGCCGCAGGTGGTTTGAAAGGCGTGGTGTTTGGCACCGGTGATGGCGCTTCGGGTGAGCCGAGCGGATCATCAGACTTGTTGTTAGGTCTGCTCGCGCCAAGCCTGCCGTCCGGGATTTACAATATAGCGCACAGCACGGCGTCTCCTGAACTCGCGGCGATTGCTTGGGGGCTCGGCGCCTACAAGTTCTGGCGCTACCGGGGCAGGGATAACAACGATCCACCGGCGCGGTTGCGGTTCCCTGACGGCGTCAACGCCGCCCGCGTCATCAACACCGTCGAAGCCATCTGGTTTGGACGCGATCTTATCAACACGCCAGCCTCCGACATGGGGCCTGCCGAACTTGAAGCCGCCGCCCGTCTGATTGCTGAACGCCATGGCGCGGCCATCTCCGTGATCACTGGCAACGAGCTTCTCAAAGCCAATTTCCCCATGATTCACGCGGTCGGGCGTGCGAGCCCTAAAGCGCCGCGTTTGATCGATATCACCTGGGGGCCACCGGACGCGCCCAAAATCACACTGGTTGGCAAGGGCATTACCTTTGATACAGGCGGGCTTGATATCAAACCGCCAAGCGGCATGCTGATCATGAAAAAGGATATGGGGGGCGCGGCAACGGCGCTGGCGCTTGGGCATATGATCATGGGCGAAAAGCTCAAGTGCCGGTTGCGGATTTTGCTGCCCGTTGCCGAGAATAGCATCAGCGGTGATGCCTTCCGCCCTGGCGATATCTTAAAAAGCCGGGCAGGCCTCACAGTTGAAATTGGCAACACCGATGCCGAGGGCCGCCTGGTTCTCGCCGACGCGTTGTCGCTCGCGGATGAAGAAAGTCCGCATAGCATTTTCGTGTTTGCCACGCTCACCGGCGCTGCACGAACAGCATTGGGGCCAGATCTGCCGGCATTGTTCACCGGCGATGACGCTTTCGCGGCAGACATCACAGCGGGCTCCGCCAGCATCGGCGACCCGGTCTGGAGGTTGCCACTTTGGGCTGGCTACAATCGCCATCTCGATAGTGATATTGCCGATATCAACAACGTCTGGGAGAGCCCATTTGCGGGCGCCATCACCGCGGCGCTATTCCTGCGCAAGTTTGTGCAAAATGCCAACCGCTTCGCGCATTTCGATCTCTACGGCTGGCGCCCGGCCGCCCGTCCGCTTGGGCCGAAGGGCGGCGAGCCGCAAACGGCGCGTGCGGTCATGGATGTGCTGAGACGGGAATTGACAACGTGAGCAGCAATACCCCCAACACACAAGGCTCACGCGCAGTGGCGGCCAGCCCGTTGCCGGATCCGCGCCGCAATGCCTATCGCAGTGACATCGCCGCGAAATCACTCGAAGGCGTCGTGACAGCCGAGCGCTACGTCGCTGGCCAGCCTGCCCAAATTGTGCGTGGCTCCGTGCCGTTGCGCAAAACCCCCGACATGGCGCGCGGACTAGAAACCGAAGCGCTGTTTGGCGAGACGGTGACAGTCTTTGATGACGCCAACGGCTGGGCCTGGGTCCAGTTGGCGCGGGATGGTTATGTTGGATATGTGCCGGCTGACGTCATGGTGCGCGGGGCAACGCCGCCGCCGACCCACCGGGTTCAATCGCTCGGCACATTCCTCTATCCTTTGCCTGACATCAAATCGCCGCCGATCATGCATTTGCCGCTCAATGCTGTCTTTGCGGCGCGGGGCGGTGACGAAAAATTTGTCGAGCTGACGCAGGGCGGGTTCGTCATCAGCCGCCACGTTGCCGTCATTGAGCGCTCAGCTCATGATTTCGTCGAGATCACGGAGCGGTTTATCGGCACGCCGTATCTGTGGGGCGGGCGCACGCGCATTGGCATCGACTGCTCGGGGCTGGTGCAAATGTCCCTGCATGCGGCGGGTCTGGCTGCGCCGCGCGACAGCGATATGCAGCTGGCGGAACTGGGGAGCGCGGTTAGGCCAGCGCAGCATCTTGACGGTCTCGAGCGCGGCGATCTGGTGTTCTGGAAAGGCCATGTCGGCATCATGAGCGACGGCATTATGATGGTGCACGCCAACGCGCACCACATGGCCGTCGCGGTTGAGCCGTTGCAGGACGCCGCCACGCGCATTTCTAAAACGGGTGGTGAAATCCTCGCCGTCAAGCGGGTGAAAATGCGGGTGGGTTAGCGCCGGTACGGCAAAAACCGCCGCACCTCTTTGACTTCAAACTCCAGCGGGCAGCGCTGGCGATCTGGCAGCAAAGACCGCGAGCCCGTCCACGCCGCGCCATCAGCCAAGGTGACGCTGGTTTCAAGCCTCTGCAGCGCACCGGTGAGCGCGCTTGTGGTCAAAATGCGTGAGACTTGGCCTCCAGCGATGGCCGCCGTCAACGCCGGAAACATCCCGAAGTTGCCGATTTGGCGGTCTTCGTAGAACTCGCCCGCAATCGCCAGATCATAACGTTGATCTGAGCGTAGCAGCACATCAAACGGGCAAGCGCCGGGAATGAACGGCGCAACCGCCATTTTCCAGTAGCCAAGAGCCGAGCGGATACTGGTTGCCGCGCAGTCCTCGTAAGCTTTCGCCCACTGACTTAGGCTGGCCGCCGTTCGGATCAATTCAGCCCGGAATACATCATCAGATTTTAAGCCAGCCTGCATGCTGCCTCTCGCGTGCGCA
>JAYTQI010000243.1:0-22970 GCA_043746825.1 Hyphomicrobium sp.
TGTCGGAACTGTCGCGCACGGATGCTGAGCGTAAGGCAGCAGCCGATAAACTGGCAGCTGCTGAAAACGCCGTTCGCGCCGCCACGCAAACGCTGCGGACCTCGCAGGGCGAGGTCTCCAACGCGCGGGAAGCCAAGGCCCGCATCGAAGCCAAACTCGAGAGCGCCCGTCAGCGCCGCCAGGACGAATCCCGCCGCATCCGCGAAACCTTCGAAGTCGCGCCTGAGGATTGCCTGTCGCTTGCCACCGTTGAGCCCAACACAGCGCTGCCCGCCCTCGCGGATCTCGACAAGCAGCTGACCCGTCTGAAGGCCGACCGCGAACGCTTAGGCGGCGTCAACCTGCAAGCCGATGATGACTTGACCGCGCTCTCCGCCCAGCTTGAGTCCATGACCACCGAGCGCACCGACGTCGATGTAGCCATCGCCAAGCTGCGCGGGGCGATTGGCCAGCTGAATAAAGAAGGCAAGGTCCGACTGGATGAAGCCTTCAAACAAGTCAACGGCCATTTCGAGCGCCTCTTCACGCATCTATTCGGCGGCGGCGAAGCCCGGCTTGAGATGATCGAGAGCCCCGAAGACCCGCTCGAAGGCGGCCTCGAGATTATCGCCAAGCCGCCCGGCAAAAAGCCCGCAACGCTGTCGCTGCTATCGGGCGGCGAGCAGACCTTGACGGCGCTGTCGCTGATCTTCGCGGTGTTCCTCACCAACCCGTCGCCTATTTGCGTGCTCGACGAAGTCGACGCACCGCTCGACGATGCCAACATCGACCGCTTCTGCCGCCTGATGGAGCACATGGCCGAGGACACCGACACCCGCTTCCTCGTCATCACCCACCACCCGATGACCATGTCGCGCATGAACCGCCTGTTCGGCGTCACCATGGCCGAGAAGGGCGTTTCGCAGCTGGTGAGTGTCGATCTCGAAACCGCGCAGAGTTTTAGGGAGGCGGTGTGAGGGGTGGGGGCGATACGATGTGGCGTTAAGTGTGATTGTAAAATGGGGCGATTGATAACCAAACGATTTGCAGTAGTCACTTTTTCATTGCCGACCATAGGTAGATCGTATTCGCCGGTAACGCGGAAATGTGGGAATGCATCCCTGGACATTTAAATGGATTTTAAGTCACTTAACGACGACCAAATTGATGAACTCATCACGGGTAAGCTCGTCTTCGACAATGGGGCTCTCTCGCCCATTTTGACCGCACATTTGTTCATCGAGCGCGTGCTCGAGGAGTTGATGAGTGCTCGGCTCACGAATCCGAAACGACTTCTGGAAAATCGCGGCCTTACGTTTGAACTCAAAGTTGATCTTGCACGAGCCCTGGACACGTTAGAGGAAAAGCACGTATCAGCGTTCAAGGCCTTAAATAGGATCAGAAACCTGCTGGCCCACGATTGGAATTATGCAATTTCACTCGAAGAGCTCAATAGTCTGAAGATTGAATGGTCTCAGATTCAGAATGCAGCGTTCGATAAAGCCAAAGAAAACGGACCTGCCGAGGCTGGCAGGATAGCTGTAATTTTTCTTTGCTGGAAAGCGCTCGCGCTTGTCAAGGAAACCGAATATGAACAGCAGCGCGTAGCCCGGAATAATTCGGAGCCGTGATCCGTAGGGCGGATTAGGTCTGGCCTCTTAATTGGCCGGGCCGTAATCCGCCGATCCGGAAAAGAAGGCGTTGCAACAGTTGGACTCGTGGCCGGCGGATTACGACGCGGTTGAAATTCCATCTCCCAATTCCGGCTAGACGGGCCGCGTCTAATCCGCCCTACGGTTCTTTACGCGGCCGATGACGTGGAAGCAGATGCAGTCGGGCTGGCACATTTTTACGTACAAAAATTCAAATCACCGCCACATCCTCTGCTTCACAATCGTGAGCAAGCGCGCGGCAGCACGAAAAATGGGCGAAACCCAACATCCGCGTTGTCAGCCTCTTGCTTGCCTTCGGCTAGGCCGTAGGTCCCGAGGATCCATAGCGCCAGAAACACCACAGATTGCGGATAAATGGATCCTCGGAATAAATCCGAGGATGACACCTGTGCGTGTGGCGTTGAGTTTCACCACCCCACCCCCCACCTTGGCAAAAGCCCCACATCCGGCTATCGAAGCCCATGAACACCTGCCCGCCATTCCGGCTGGGCGTCAGATGAACGGATCAAGCCATGCCAACGATGTCGAACCTGCGCCGCCGCAAAATCCAGGCAACCCAGCGCAAACTTGAAAATGCCACCAAACGCGCCGCCAAGGCCGCCAAAAAAGCTCGCAATAAGTAGCAGACCGGCGGCTCTGCAGGCGGGCGACGCACCCCCTTCCCCTGCTTCGTTTCGCCGTACCTATGAGGCCGGTCTAAAGGGGGCCGTTTTCTTGACACCCCAGGGGGCCGTAACTATGGTCCGCCCGTCGGCAGCACCGGCAAAGCAGTGGATTCCAGCACCAACCGGGCGGAAAAAGCCATGTCTGCCAGCGACGGCAAGGGCGAAGGCCCAGGGCGTGGACAGATCACTCCGGAAGACCGCGAGGCGATCCGGCAGCGCTCGTCCAACATCGGCAAAAAGCTCGACGCCGTTCAGGCGAAACGGGCTCCGGCCGTAGACGAAACTACCCGCCGCCAGCAATCGGCATCCTACGGCAAGGCGTTTTCCTTCGCCGCAGAGCTGCTAGTTGGCGTCGCAGCGGGCGGATTGCTCGGCTGGGCCCTGGACCGGTATTTCGGCACAGCGCCTTGGCTGATGGTTTTATTTGTAATTTTGGGCTTTGCCGCCGGACTCTTGAATGTGGTCCGTGGCGCCCAGAAGGCCGAAGCCGAGAACGAGGCCCTGCAAAGGGCGGCGCCCTCGGTTCCCGATGATGACGACGACGACAAGTAGGGGGACGACTTGGCTGCAGAAGGCGCGGAAGGGGCGGGTCATACGAGCCCCATGCATCAATTCGAGATCAAGACGATCAAGCATCTCGAGTTGTTTGGCTATGATGTCTCGTTCACAAACTCATCCCTGATGATGATTGCCGCTTTGGCGTTGATTATCGGCTTCCTGATGTATGCGATGCGCGCCCGCTCGCTGGTGCCCTCGCGCATTCAGTCGATGGCCGAGATGGTCTACGAATACATCGCCGGTATGGTCAAAGAGAACCTCGGCGAAGACGGCATGAAGTTCTTCCCCTGGATCTTCACGATTTTCATTTTCATCCTCACGCTCAATCTGCTCGGCATGATCCCTGGCAACTTTACTGTCACCAGCCACATCATCGTCACCTTCGCGCTCGCCGCCATGGTCTGGCTGACCGCGACGCTGATCGGCTTTGCCACCCACGGCTTTGGCTATTTGAAGCTGTTCGTGCCGGAAGGCGTGCCGCTCTGGCTGATGCCGGTCATCATCCCGATCGAGCTGATCTCTTACTTCATCCGCCCCATCAGCCATTCCGTGCGTCTGTTCGCCAATATGATGGCGGGCCACACGATGCTGAAAGTTTTCGCCGGTTTCGCGGTTGCCCTGCCGATTTGGGGCAAGATCGCGCCGGTTGGTTTCATGGTCGCCTTCACGGGTCTCGAGTTTCTCGTGGCCTTCCTGCAGGCGCTCATTTTTACGGTTTTGACCTGTATCTACCTCAACGACGCGGTCAACATGCACCACTGACCGGGCTTCTGGTCAGACGGATTTCCTTTCAACTCAGACACAAAAACGGGAGAAGTTAACTCATGGATCCTCAATCAGCCAAATACATCGGCGCTGGCCTCGCATGCTCGGCTCTGATCGGCGCCGGCGTCGGCATCGGCAACATCTTCGGCAACTACCTGTCGGGCGCCATGCGTAACCCATCGGCCGCTCCTGGCCAGTTCACCAACCTGCTGATCGGCTTCGCGCTCGCTGAAGCCACCGGCCTGTTCGGCCTTCTGATCGCGCTCATCATCCTGTTCGGTTGATTTTGGCCGATTGGCTAAGATACGGAGGCGATGATGCTGGCCGGCATGACCATGCTCGCGACAGCCGCAGCGGAGGCAGCCCACGAGGCTGCCAAAGTGGGCTTGCCGCAGCTTAATTCCCACACGTTCGCGCCTCAGCTGTTCTGGCTGGCGCTGACGTTTGCGGCGCTATTTTTCATTCTCTCTAAGGTGACCTTGCCGCGTATTGGCGAAGTCATCACCGAACGCAGTGATCGCATCGCCCGCGACATCGAGGCGGCGGGCCGCTTGAAGGGCGAGACCGACAAGGCGTTGGCTGATTACGAAAAGGCTTTGGCGGATGCTCGCGCTAAAGCGTCCGGCATTGCCAAGGAAACCCGCACCAAACTGGCGGCTGAGACAGACGCGGAAAAGGCCCGCGTTGAAACCCAGATCGCGGCCAAGCTGGCACAGGCTGAAAAGCGCATTGGTGAGACCAAAACCAAAGCCCTGACCGCAGTCAATGATATCGCGGCAGAAACCGCGACCGCGGTAATTGCCAAGCTCATCGGCCAAGACGTGACCTTGGCGGATGTCAAAAAGGCGCTCGCGCCTCAAGCCGGAGAGTGAGGGCATCATGTTGACCGATCCACACGATCCACTGTTTTGGGTCCTCGTCTCGTTCCTGATCTTCGCCGGCCTCGTGCTCTACTACAAAGTTCCCGCCCTCGTTGGCGGTATGCTGGACCAGCGCGCTGACGCCATCCGCAAGGAATTGGACGAAGCCCGCAAACTGCGTGAAGAGGCGCAAGCCCTGCTCGCCGACTACCAGCGCAAGGCCAAGGAAGCCGAGGGCGAAGCCAAGTCGATCATCGACCAGGCCAAGCGCGAAGCCGAAGCCATGGCAGCCGAAACCAAAAAATCCTTGGGCGAAAGCATCGAACGCCGGGGCAAACTAGCCGAAGAGAAAATCGCCCGCGCCGAGGCCCAGGCCTTGAGCGAAGTCCGTTCAACAGCCGTTGAAACGGCGCTGGCTGCCGCTGAAAAGCTGCTCAAAACGCGGGTGACGGGTTCCACCAGCGACAACCTGATCGACCAGTCGATCAAGGATCTGCGCGGCAAGCTGAACTAAACGGCGGCGCTAATTTTCAAACAAAAAAGCCGGGCGGTGAGCCCGGCTTTTTTTGTAAGGTGTCTGACCCTCCGGGTCTGACACCCCTCTCATCCCGCTCCAGCAACCTTGCTATCAAAGCCAACCAGCAACTCAAATTCACCCGCGCGGCTGCCTTCGGGCACCGCGAACGTCACAGTGCGCACCGCCGAGAAATAACCAATCGGCTTGTCGGCGCCAACCACGACATCAACTTTCATTGTATCGCCCGCGATTTTGGCGCGCTTAGAATCCGTCACAGAAACATTGACCGGGAGCACGATGTTGCCGGGCTTGCCCTTGGGTCCCAACAGGACGCGGCCAGAGAAGCCGTACTTGACGGTCACCTTGCCGTTTTCAACCTGGCACTCGCGCGCGGTCTGTGTGATCTCGCCACGATGCATGATCGCGAGACCATCGCCCGCGCGGCCCGGCTCATAGAAAGTGATGTTGTTATCGCGCGACGCCACAATCATCTTGGGGCAGCCATGCGCGACTTCGCCAATCGCGGTGCTGCCTGTGGAGCCATCGCCGCTTTTAGCGTCCGCCAGAAGCTGCGCTTCCGAGACTGCCGCAACGTCGTCAGCCTTTTTAGCGCTGCCACCGAACATGCTGCTACCCAAGCCTGATGTGAGCGAAGACATGCCACATCCCGACACAAGTACGGCCAGCGCAACGGGCTGCGCCATGCGCACCATCCACTTAGCAAACCCAAGACCCGGCGATCTTGGCTGCGAAGTTTTCGGAAACCCCCCGGTTTCAGATATCTTCAATACCGTTCCCCTCGGCCCGAATCGCGGGCCTCTTGTATAAATCTCAAACAAACGTAGCATCGCTGAAGCCCCCAGGCCAAGCGCTTTGCGCGGCCTATCTACTGGTATCAAAGGACTTTCCACGTTCATGACGACTTCGCCATCCTTGGTCCCGGCCCCGAATAAGCCGCCGCTAACCTTACTTCTAGCGGCGCCACGCGGCTTTTGTGCGGGTGTCGACCGCGCTATCCAGATCGTCGAGCAGGCCCTGGCTAAGTACGGCGCGCCGGTCTACGTGCGCCACGAGATCGTCCACAACCGGTTCGTGGTTGAATCTCTCAAGGCCAAAGGCGCCATTTTTGTGAAGGAGCTCGATGAAATCCCCGAAACCGCCCAGCCAGTGATCTTTTCAGCCCATGGTGTGGCTAAGGCCGTGCCAGCCGCCGCCGAAGCCCGCAATATGTTCATTCTCGACGCAACCTGCCCGCTTGTGTCCAAAGTACACATGGAGGCGACGCGGCATTTCGAGAATGGGCGTGAGATTGTGCTCGTCGGCCATCGCGGCCACCCCGAGGTCATCGGCACCATGGGGCAATTGCCGGACGGCGCTGTGACGCTGGTTGAGACTGCGGACGATGCCCGTGCGTACATACCGCGCGATGCTTCAAAATTGGCGTATGCCACCCAGACCACGCTGTCGATCGATGATACAGCCGAGATCGTGCAAATCCTCAAAGACCGTTTCCCGCGCATCGCAGGACCGGTCAAAGAAGACATATGCTATGCCACCACCAACCGGCAGAACGCGGTCAAGGCCATTGCCAATAGAATTGGTTGCCTGCTGGTCGTCGGCAGTCCGAAGAGTTCGAACTCGCTGCGCCTCGTTGAAGTTGCCGAGCGAGCGGGTTGTGAAAAAGCATTTCTCATCGAGCGCGCGGCACAAATTCCGTGGGACCAGCTCGAGGGCATTACATCGCTGGGCGTGACCGCAGGCGCCTCGGCGCCTGAACTCATCGTCACCGAAGTCATCGAAGCCGTCCAAGGCCGCTTCGACGTCACAGTTGAAGCCGTGACCACAGCGGAAGAGCGTGTCGTGTTCAATGTTCCGCGTACCTTGCGGGCGGGCGCGGCCACCTAATGTACCCGTTATCCCGTGCGCAGTGCGGTCCTTACACTGCGCTGCAGACACGGGAGCAGGGAAGAATCTAATAGTGATCGTTGCCAAATTCCGCATCAGCGCTGCACCATGAAAAATGATGCAGCGCGCGGGATGACGGGTGTAAATTTAGCTTGATTTGAGATCCGCAGCGGGGCCGGAATGGCGGTTTATACGGAAGTTGGCGACGACGAACTTACGCGCTTTATTGCGCGCTATAATATTGGCGCGCTGCTCTCCTACAAGGGCATCGCTGAGGGCGTTGAGAACACCAACTACTTGCTGCATACGGGCTTGGGCACCTACATCCTCACGCTCTATGAAAAGCGTGTTGATCCCAAGGACCTGCCGTTTTTCTTGGGGCTGATGGGACATCTCTCATCAGAAGGCGTCACCTGCCCGCTGCCAGTCCGCGACCGCAACGGCAAGATTTTGAACGAACTGGCAGGGCGCCATGCAGCGATTGTCACCTTTCTAGAGGGCGTGTGGCCGCGCAAGCCGAAGGTTGAGCACTGTGCTGAGCTGGGCCGGGCGCTTGCCAATATGCATCTCGGCGGCATGAACTTTGAGATCAAGCGCGCCAACGCTTTGGGGCTTTCCGGCTGGCGGCCATTGTTTGCTAAATTCTCGTCCCGCGCCGAGGACATCCTGCCCGGCATGACCAAGCTGATCGAGAGCGAACTCGTCTTCCTCGAAAGCCATTGGCCAATGCAATTGCCCGCTGGCGTCATCCATGCCGATCTTTTTCCCGACAACGTTTTCTTTGTTGGCGAAAATCTCTCAGGCCTCATCGACTTTTATTTTGCCTGCAACGACCAACTCGCCTACGACATCGCAATCTCACTCAATGCCTGGTGTTTTGAACCCGATTTCGCCTTTAACGTCACCAAGGGCCGGGCGATGCTGAAAGGCTATGACGAGGTCCGCCCTTTGAGCGGGCCTGAGAAAGCCGCTATCCCCACCCTAGCGCGCGGCGCCGCCATGCGATTCCTTTTGACCCGCAGCTACGACTGGCTGAACACGCCGAAGAACGCGCTTGTTGCCCGCAAAGACCCGTTCGATTACGTCCGCCGCCTGCGTTTCCACCAAGGCGCAAAGGGCATCGAGGACTATGGCTTCGAGGCAAACACATGACCACTGCTATTAAAGCCCCAGTCATCGTTTACACTGACGGCGCATGCTCGGGAAATCCGGGGCCCGGCGGCTGGGGTGCGATTCTGATGTCAGGCGAGCATCGCAAGGAAATCTTCGGCGGCGAGGCCAACACCACCAACAACCGCATGGAACTTCTGGCCGCTATCTCCGCGCTTGAGGCCTTAAAGCGCAAATCGGCGGTCGAAATTCACACCGACAGTAATTACGTCAAGAACGGCATCACAACCTGGATTCACGATTGGAAGAAAAACGGCTGGAAAACAGCCGACAAAAAGCCCGTCAAAAACGCCGAGCTCTGGCAGCGCTTAGAAGCCCTCACCCACGATCACACCGTCGCCTGGCACTGGGTCAAAGGCCACGCTGGCCACCCCGAAAACGAACGCGCCGACGAACTCGCACGCGAAGGCATGGCACCGTTTAAGGGGTGAAATTTCGAGTGGGGCAGGCTAATGCCGCTACCCCCCTCCCCCTAGCGGGGAGGGGCAGGGGTGGGGGGATTGCAGGAAAGCAAAAAAGCAGAAAACGAAAATCAAAACACACTGATTGTTCGAAACAAGCAAGACTCACTTCGCCAAGTTTTTCACCCCACCCCTAACCCCTCCCCGTCAAGGGGAGGGGGATTCGGAGCGAGCTAGGCTTTCGAAGCACTTAGCAACAAATGCAGTCAACACACCACTAAGAGGCGTCAGCCGGCACCTTGATCAAAGCGACCTATCAATTGCCGAGCACAGATTTGCGGCACTTGAGTGATCGTGGACGGGCGGGCTCTCATCGATGTTCAGTACCTTGACGACGCCGTCTTCGACCATCATGGCGTAACGCTTGGAGCGCACACCAAGGCCGATGCCCGCGCTGGTCAGATCAATGTCGAGACCAATGGCTTTGGCGAAGGCGGCGCTGTCATCGGTCAGCATGACGATTTTTCCAGCCGAGCCTGTGGCTTTCGACCATTCATCCATCACGAACACATCATTGACCGCAGTGCAGGCAACGGTATCGACGCCTTTCAACTTCAAATCACTTACGCGATCAAGAAATCCCGGTAGGTGCTGCTGATGGCAGGTCGGCGTGAAAGCGCCCGGCACCGCGAACAGAGCAACTTTTTTGCCCGCGAATATATCCGCTGTCGATTTGGCGGCGGGGCCTTCTGCGCCCATGGTCATGAACTTAGCGTCCGGCAACTTGTCTCCGACTTTAATGGTCATGCTGTCCTCGTGGTTTTACTATTTTCTTGTGTTGTTTGGGGCGAATTTAGGGGAACAACCCTCACTTAGGTATCTGGATCATGGTCTCAGATTGGCCTTTGGCGCCGGTCAGCACCACACCAATCGACTTGCCTTTCAAATCATTAAAGCTGTCACTGAGATCGGCCTCGTAGACGGCCTTGCCGTCAGCTTCTGAGATTTTTTTCGGCAGCGGCAAATAGAGATTATCCGGCGAATACAAAAACGCGTCCCCGCCGGTGACGCCTGGATCATTGACCTCAAGCACCAGCTTGGGCTTGCCGGATGCGTCATCGATGCGGGAGGCATTGAGCCAAGGAAGGAATTGAGCCTCAGTCGACTTTGCTTCAAATGATTTCGAGTCTAAAGAGTATAACCTAACAGGCACTTTAGATCTTACCTCTTTAAGTTCCGGGGAAGCGCCGATGGCATTTGGAACTAATAGTTCTAATTGGGCTTCGGCTGGAACGCAGAGTTCTTTACAAGCGCCAAAAGTGACCTTGAGTTTCAGCTTAAAGGATTTTGCATTTTCGGTTGCCAAAATAAATACCGGAAAAATGACGTGCTCTTTGTAGCCAATTGTTTGGCCTGATTTGTCACTAAAGCGATGGGGAGGCGGGTAGAGGACTTCGGAGACCCGCAAATTCTCCGAACCGGTCCAGTCAAATTCTGGCGGCACGCCACCCGCTTCTCCAGGATTTCGCCAGTAGGTTTTCCAACCTGATGGCATCGTAATTTCTACACCCGCCCAGGGCCATAAACCTGGTGCAGAGGCAAGACCTGCTCCAGGCACCCCTCCCGCAATCAATCGCACCTTATTGTTGTAACCCTCGACCCACGGCGAGGCCAAGGTTTCGGCGCGCGGTGCCGCGCTCAAACCAAACATTGATAACGCCAGCGCGAGGGCGCGGACTACCGGCATTTGAAAAGCACGTTCTATCATAACTGGCACTTCTAACGCCCCGCGCCCACCCTGCCAATCACGACTTGCTGAAGTCGTCGATCCGTATGGCCCAATAGCCCCCAATGCCCCAAAAACCGGCTCTATCAACCATCTTCACGCCGCCGCTTGTCCGGTTTATTCTGCCCTCATGAAAATACCTCGCTCTAAACGCCGCAAGGATGGAAAATCTGGCTTTCTCGATGGCCAGCTGCTTATTGCCATGCCGCGCATGAACGATAAGCGCTTTGCCCGCTCGGTGATTTACCTGTGTGCGCATTCCGAAGAAGGCGCCATGGGACTGATCATCAACCAGCGCGCCAGCAACATCTCGGCACCAGATCTCTTGGAGCGTCTCGGCATCGAGACTCGCTCAGGCAATGGCCATGATGAAATCTCCAACGAACTCCTTGGCCTATCCATCCAAGTCGGCGGGCCGGTCGAGATGGGACGCGGCTTCGTACTGCACAGCGCCGATTATTTTGCGAAAGACTCAACGCTCCTGGTTGAAAGCGAGATTTGCTTAACCGCCACCATCGACATCTTAAAAGCCATTGCTAACGGCAAAGGCCCCAACCGGGCGCTTTTGGCGCTTGGGTATTCAGGTTGGTCACCTGGGCAATTGGAAAGCGAGATCCAGGCCAATGGCTGGCTGCATTGCCCGGCTGACATGGATCTGATTTTCGATGATGATCTCGAAGCCAAATATCATCGCGCCATGGCCAAGATCGGGATCGACCTCTCGCATCTCGTCAATGATGCGGGGCATGCGTAGGTGTCGAAATTTCTCGCGGTGTCATCCCGGCCGGAGGATTTTCTTGAAAAGAAAATCTGGAGTGCCGGGATGATAAGCGATGCTTATCCGTTCCCAATCTTGCCATTCATCGGCGGTGCGGTTTGACTAACCGGTTCAGCCGTCTTAGCAGCGTCCGGCGCCCGAACACCCGCTAACCGCGCCAGCGAGGCGGCGACTCCTGGCGGCAAATTCGAGAAATCGGGCGCGGTTTGGGGCGCTGCGGCTGGCGCAACTGGCGGCGGCGCAGACAACGGCAATGGGGGCCGGGTGAGAGGCGGCGGCCCTGACTGTTGTGTAGTAAGTTGTGTGGCTTGCGGTGGAGACGGCGGCATCGGCCGCGCCAGCCGCTCGCTGAAATTCGAGCCCCCATTCATGGGTGACGCGCCTTTGCCTAAGCCTTGCGGAATGGCAGGTGGCGCGGTTGGTATCGTCTGAACGGGTGGCGGCGCCGTCACCGCTGCAATGCGCTGCGCGGCTGAAGGTGGTGTGGGCTGCGGCTGAAACCGCATCGCGGGCGTTGACTGTTGTTGTGCTGGAACCGGCTTTGGGGCTGGCGCAGCAGGCACCCTTGCCACAAAAGCCGCAGCCGGGATCGTTACTGGCGGCATCACGATATCATTTTTCGTCGGCGCACTGATCGCAGCGGGCTTGTTGATCTGCGCTTCAAGCGCTGCCGCCGCGCCGTTTTTGACGTGGCGATGGCGCACGGTCCGGTTGGTCAAAGCGTGAACCTTGGCAGCAGTCTTCTGGGCGTTATCCGACAAGCCCGAAGCTGGAGCCGCAGCACCGTTTGCGGCCATATCAGCTCTTGCAACTGATGCTGGTATCGCGGCCAGTGCGGGCGCCAAAGCCGGCTCTGGCTTCTTGACCTTGGCTTTCGGGCGGAAGAATCCTCGTGGTTGTAACTTGCGCTCCGATTTGCGCACCATTTTCAAGAGCTGCAGTACATCGCGCTCTGGGATTGGCTCACCGAAATGGAAGCCTTGCGCATATTCGCAGCCGATGCCGCGCAGGAATGTCGCTTCTTCGGTCTGCTCGACGCCCTCGGCCACAACGCGTTTGCCAAGCTCGTGCGCCAGCGCCACGATCGACCGCATGATGGCCGCGCCGTTGGCTGTGGCGCTGCCCCTCACCAGCTCACGGTCAACTTTGATCGTGTCAAAAGGGAACCGCTGCAGGTACGCGAGGGAAGAATATCCGGTGCCGAAATCGTCCATCGCCAAATCAGCGCCAGACGCCCGCAAGGTTTCCAGAACTTCGACGGCCTGTTCGGGGTTTTCCATCACCAGCGACTCGGTGACCTCAAGCCGCAGCACGCCTTTGGGCACGATATTGCGGCCCAGGATGTGACGCATCTCCTGCACAGCTTCAGGGCGGAACAGCTGGCGACTTGAGACATTGACGCTGACAAACAGCGGCCGCTCGGCACGCGGCAATTCAATCTGCCAGCGCGCGGCGTCGTGGGCGGCGCGCAGCAAGACGTGCGAGCCGAGTTTGATGATCAGATCTGATTCTTCCGCAACGGGGATGAACGCGACGGGATTGAGAAGCCCAAGCTTGGGATGTTCCCAACGCACAAGGGCTTCGAAACCCGCAAGCTCTTTTGTCGGCAGATAAACGATGGGCTGATAAAGCACTTTCAGCTGATTGCGCTCTAGCGCCTTCCGCAAATCGTTCTCGATCTGAATGCGGTCATCACGGTCACGCCGCATGCCCGGCTCAAAGACTTCGATGCGATCAGCCCCGCCGCGTTTGGCGCGGTACATCGCCAGTTCGGCTTCTTTCAGCAGATCATCGTCGTTGGCCTGCGCGCCATCCCAAATCGCGATGCCAATAGAACCGGTGAGAATAATTTCCTGATTGGCGAGCGGAATGGGCGCTCTCAGAGAGCGGCGCACGCGCTCAGCTAAGGCTGCCAGATTGCGGGCTTCCTGCTCGCCAATAAACAGCATGGCAAACTGATCGCCACCAACGCGCGCGACGGTATCGTTGGGGCCGAGATGGCGTTGCAGGCGGCGAGCAACGGTCAGTAACAAGCTGTCGCCGCGCACCATCCCGAATGATGCGTTGACGCTCTTGAATTTATCGAGATCGATGAAAATCACAGACGGGCGGATGTGGTTTTCCGATTTTGCCCGCGTCACAACGGTACGCAGGCGATCCAGGAATAGCTCGCGGTTTGGCAGGCCAGTCAGACTGCAATGAACGGCATCATGCAGCAGGCGCTCGTGCGCGCGTTTAGCATCCGAGACATCGCGCACCAGACCAACGCAGCGCAGCGTTCGCCCGTCCGCATTGGGCACGCTCGCGGCTTCGAGTTCAAACCAGCGCCAGCTGTTATCGGCGTGGCGCATCCGGAAATCGGTTCTGATCCGCACCCCCGCGCGCTCTTGCGCAGAGACAAGCATAACCTGAAACCGCTCTTGATCCATCGGGTGGACGTGCTTGACGAAGTCTTCAACTTTGGCCGACAACTCGCCCGGCATCAGCGCCAGTGCGTTTTCAATTTCCGGCCCAACTTTGATTTCATTACGGCGGATATTCCACTCCCACACCGTCGAGCCCGAGCCCGCAATCGCCAAAGACCGCGCCTGCAATTCGGTTGGCGCGCCAGCATAAACGGGATCCATGGAGCGAAATGCAAATTGCGTCACCGTGAAGCCCAAAAGAATCACCACCAACACAAGACCAGCAACCAGCCCGGAGACAACAACATCGCCTGACAGCCGGCCGCTCAAGGTCATGCCCGCAGCAAAGATCCAAACCAGCAGCAACACCCAGGTTGGGATCAATGACAGTGCCCGGTCCTGACCGCGCGCAGCCAAGAACATCGTGAACAAGCCTCCCGCCACGCCGATCAGGACAAAAGACAGCCGCGCAAACGTGGCCGCCAGGCGCGGATCGATGACCGCGACGGCAACAAGTGCAAGTTGCGCCACCATCCACACACCGATCAACATGCGCACGATGCCGTGCCAAAGTCCGAGCCGCAGAAACGTTGAAAGGAAAATTACAAAACTCGCCGCCATTGCGGATTCACACGCCGCTCGATAGACCGCGTTGTCCTCGGGCCTTAGGTTAAACAGCTTATGGAAGAAACCGAAATCGACGCACAGATACGTCAAGACCGTCCAGGAGACGAGCGCGGCGGTCGGGAAGATGATCTTGTGGTTGGCCGCGAACACCGCCGTTAAAAAGATCGCGAGCAGGCCGGTGAGACCCAGCATGGCGCCGTTGAACAACTGGCGGTCGCGGGTCTTAACTTCGTAATCAATCGGCTTCCACAAATAGACCCGCGCGAAGCGCTCTGAGGACAGCTCGGCCACGTAGGTGATCGTCTGGCCGGGCTCAAGCGTGATGCGGAAGACGTCCGCCTTGTCGCTCTTGATCCGCTCGGGCACAAAGCCAACAGACGGCGTCACCGCATCGATGCGCCGGGCGTCGAGATCCGGCCAGATCGTACCCGATCCAATAACGGTATATCGATCCGCCGTCAGCCACCGCTCCATCGGCTTGTCGGTTTTGTTGGAGAGTGCAAACACCATCCAATTGGGATTGGCGCCGGGCGTCGCCGCCCGCACCGTCATACGGCCCGTCACGCCATCCGCGCCTGCCGCCGTTTCAACTTGCAGGCTGTCACCGCGGCTCTCGTAGGCATCGCCAAGCGTGGTAATCTCAATGCGCTCCTGATCGGGCGCGACAACAATCGGCGTCATGGCGCTAGCTGACGGCGCAGACCACATCACGGCTGTTAGCGCCCAAAGCACAAAGGCCAATGCCGCGCGTACCCTGATCAAACCGCCATATCTCACAGCCGGATTTCTCATCGCGCACCGCCCAGCCGCCAGCCGCTGATATCGTCGCTGGCTGCAAGACGGGCGTGGAGATAGTGATCTTCCCAGACGCCATTGATTTTGAGATAGTGCCGGGCCAGCCCCTCGCGCGTGAAACCTGTTTTTTCCAGCACCCGCAATGACGCGGCATTGGAGGGCATTGACGCTGCCTCAACGCGATGCAGTTGCAGCACACGGAAGGCAAATGGCAGTATTGTCTCAACCGCCTCTTGCATCTTGCCGCTACCGGCGTAAGGCGCGCCGGTCCAATAGCCCAGTGTCGCAACCTGAGCCGCGCCACGCCGCACGTTGGATAGCGTGATACCGCCGAGAAGCGTATCGAACGCCGCATCCGATATAAAAAATGCGTAACTCAGATCGTCGCGCACATCGCGCGCATAAGATCTGAGACGGCGGCGGTAGCTTGATTTGACCAGCTCGTCGCGTGACCACGCGGGCTCCCAAGGTGTGAGATGGGCGCGGCTAGCATTGCGCAATTCGGCCCATTGCGCATAATCAGTGAGCATTGGCGGGCGCAGCACAAGCGTTTGACCCCGGACGGCATCCAGGTAGTCCTCAGGCTGTGCTGACCGCAGGAATGCCATGCTGGCTTAGGCCTCCGCCAGTGTTGCAGAGATAGCTGCAGCCGCGCTTTTCGCTTGCGCCAATGCGCGCTTGCCAGACCCCACCAGCGTCACCGTCGGCTTTGAGGTCACGAGTGTTGCGGCATAGGCTTTGACACGCTCTGGCGTAACGCTTGTTACCCGCTCGCACAACTCATCGGCTGCAATCAACCGGCCTTGTCCGAGCAACTGCCGCGCCATTTGTTCGGCGCGCACAGACGAACTCTCCAGCGCCATCAAGAGACCTGCCTTGAGTTGCGCTATGGAGCGCTGCAATTCGTGCGGATTTGGTCCCTTGTGCGCGAGATCGGCAAGTTCTGCAGCCACGACATCCGCCAGCTTTTCGACCATCTCAGGACCCGTCGCTGCGTGCACGGCTAACATACCAGTGTCTCTCAATCCCCAGACGGTCGAATAAATCGCGTAGCAGAGCCCACGCTTCTCGCGGATCTCCTGAAACAGCCGGGACGACATGCCCCCGCCAAACAGCCCGGAAAAGACCTGCGCACTAAAGAACTCTGGATCGAGGTACGACGGCGACGGAAAACCGAGGAGCAAATGGCTCTGCTCGAACGGCTTTTCTGATGCTGAAATCCCCCCACCATAACGGGCCGGTAAGTCACTGATCCGTAACCCCGGAGTGAGCCCGCCGAATAGGGCCTCAACGTGGCGGACAAGCGTGTCGTGGCGGATAGCGCCTGCTGCTGAGACGACCATATCGCCCGGTTGATATCGGGCGTTCAGAAAGGCCCTCAAATCAGTGGCTTTCAGCGCCGCAACACTGTCCGGCGTGCCCAAAATTGCCCGCCCCAAGGCTTGGCCAGGAAATGCCGACGTCTGCATCAACTCAAAGGCGATATCCTCAGGATCGTCCTGTGCACCCGCGATCTCCTGGAGGATGACCTCGCGTTCTTTTTCCAACTCCTCAGCAGCGTAAGCCGAGTTGAAAAGAATGTCCGCCAGCAGCTCAAGCGCCAGGCCTTCATCGCCTTTCAGAACCCGGGCGTAATAGGCCGTCGTATCGAGCCCAGTGGCGGCGTTGAGTTCGCCGCCCACTTCCTCGATTTCCTCCGCGATCTTTTGGGCCGAGCGAGTTTTGGTGCCCTTAAATGCCATATGCTCAAGAAGATGCGAAAGGCCGTTCTCGTGTTCACCCTCGTGGCGTGCACCCGCTGCCACCCAAATCCCAAGCGACAGCGTCTCGAGATGGTCCATCTCATGGGAGGCAATACGCAGGCCATTAGATAACGTCGTGACGATAGGTTTCACGCTCATGCCTTTCCAGTGGCGCGGGCGGCGCCTTCAACGTAATCCTCAATCGCCTTCAGTTCGGCCGGCAGTCTGTCAATCCGCTCTTCGTCCGTCATCAAACTCTCCAGCCGCACCGGCAGTGCGGGATGCACGCCCACGATGGATTTCATCGCTTCAGGGAATTTAGCAGGGTGGGCGGTAGCGAGGATAACTTTCGCCGTGCCGTTAAGGTTAGCGAGCACGCGCTCGCTCGCAACAGCAGCGCAAGCGCTGTGCGGGTCAAGCATATAGCCAGAATCCTTGTGCACGCGGTTAATCGCGGCAGCGACATCGGCTTCGGAGGCGGCGGCGGCTTTGAAATCGTGCTTCAGAATCGCCCCAAGTTTGCCAAGGTTAAAGCCGCCGTTCTGCTTCAGTGATCCCATCAGGCCACGGATCAGCGCCGCATCGCGGTTGGAAGCTTCAAACAGATAGCGCTCGAAGTTTGATGAAATCTGAATATCCATCGACGGCGAAGACGTTGCGACCACACCGCGCATGTCATAAGCGCCGGTTGCGACCGTGCGCGGCAGGATGTCATTGGCATTCGAGGCGATGACGAGATCGGCAATCGGCAAACCCATTTTGCGCGCCACAAAGCCCGCAAAAATATCGCCAAAATTGCCTGTTGGAACGACGAACGACACCGCCCGATGCGGCGCGCCCAACGCCACAGCGGCGACGAAGTAATACGTGACCTGGGCTACGATCCGGCCCCAATTAATGGAATTTATCCCTGAGAGCTGCACGCGGTCGCGGAAAGCGTGATCGTTGAACATGCCTTTGACCAGCGCTTGCGCATCGTCAAAGGTGCCATCGATGGCGACCGCGTGGACGTTGCTCTCCTTCGGCGTCGTCATCATCCGGCGCTGCACATCAGAAACACGGCCATCGGGAAAAAGAATGATCACGTCGGTGCGCTTAGAAGACCGGAAGGCTTCAATCGCCGCGCCGCCAGTATCGCCGGATGTTGCGCCTACGATGGTTGCGCGCTGCCCGCGTTTTTCGAGCACGTGATCCATCAAGCGCGCCAACAACTGCATGGCGACGTCCTTAAACGCGAGTGTCGGGCCGTGGAATAATTCCAGCACGAAGGTATTGGGACCAATCTCGACCAGTGGCGTTACCTCCGGATGCCCGAACGCGGCATATGCCGCATCCGCCATGCGCTTGAGATCGCCGCGCGAGATCGAGCCGCCCGTAAAGGGCGAGATAACATCGACCGCAACATCCGCGAACGGCTTGCCCGCGAAACTCTTGATTCCCTCTTTGCTGAGCTGCGGCCACGACTGCGGCACATACAGCCCACCATCCCGCGCCAGGCCAGCGAGGAGCACATCCTCAAAGCCAAGAACCGGCGCTTCACCTCTGGTCGATACGTATTTCACTGCGCGTGTCTCTCGCAATCGATAGAATTGCCTACGGCAAGCAGGCGCGACTGGGCACCCCCTCCCCTTGACGGGGAGGGGGTGGGGGATTCTGCCTGCGCGTTTTCAAAAACAATTCTCATTCCGGAACCGTAGTTCTCAACCTCTCCAACGACAAGCGCGGGGGCCGCGCGATGCATGACCTGCCCACATCCATCACTCAGGTTGTAAAGGCTTGTCCCCGGAAATCTGCGCGAGGCGCTGGCGCGCGAAGACGACGAACACGCCGAGCAGCGTCAGAGCCGTGCCGTACCAGGTCACGGCGTATTCGAGATGGCGATTGGAGAGCTGGATGAAAGTTGCGCCGCCCTTCGGCCATCCGCCAGGGTTAGCCGGCTCCACCTCAGCGTCGAGGGAGAAGGGGGCATTGGCCTTGCGTTTGATCAAATCCATTAGGGCAGGATCATTGCCGTTCAACCACATGCCCCCAAGATCGCGCCAATACCAGTGATTGCCATCAGGATCATTGTCCGCCGAGAACCAAGCCTTACGCGCACTTGCGCGCAGCAATCCCGTGACTTCAACTGGTCTTGCAATCTGTCCCTGTGCCCGCTTCTCTGGATCCTTCAAATTGTCGGGTACCCAGCCGCGATTGATGAAGAGCGTAGTGCCATCCTCCGCATAGAACGGCGTATAGATTTCCCAGCCCAAGCCATTGCCGGCAGGTGCGTAAAGGTGCCGCTCGCTTGTGAAATCAAACGTCCCCTTCACCCGCACGCGCACGTACTCCGCTTCACCTGTGTTTTGGAATTGCTCGAGCGCCGCTTGCAGGCTCACCGGCTCCGCCTTCGGGCGCGCAGCAAGCTTGGCAATGAGATCTTCTTTCCACACTTTGCGATTGAGCTGCCAAGTGCCAAGCCCAATCAACACCGGCAGCATGACCAACGTCATCAGCGACGGAACAAGCAAACCAGCAGCACGCCAGCGGGCTAGCATCGCCTTACTCCTTTGTCTCAAGGCGGCCTTCCTCGGCCTTGTGTTTGTACTGCATGGCAATCAGGATGGCTTTGAGGAAGCGTAGTAGAAACAGCGAAAATAGGGGCATTGCCACGCCCCACAAAAGCACATGGCCCCACCACGGCACACCGAATTTAAACTCGGCGATCAAGGCCCCGCCAAGCGTCAGGAATCCGAGAATGAAAATTCCAAACACCGCCGGGCCGTCGCCGCAATCGATGAACTTGTAATCAAGCCCGCAGCTTGAGCAGCTCTCGCGCAAGCCCAGCACATTTCGAAACAACGGCCCCTTGCCACAGCGCGGGCACCGGCACGTCAGGCCAGCATTGAGCGGCGAAACGGCTGGAGTTGGCTGAGCCAAGGTAAAATCTCTCCGTTTGCGTTCCCGGCAGAAACGCCGCCCGAAGGGCAACTGAATAGCCGGGATCACGTCCGTTGTTTTAGGTCTCGATCGCGCAAATCTCGTCGGACGCGATCCCGGATCTCCGCAATTCGCTCCGCGACATGCTCCGTCCGGGAACACACGCGGGGAGAGGAGCGTTTTGAACGCAACCGCTACACCACGTTCCTAAGTACATCTCCTCACTCCAAAAAAGTAAAGCGGCCGCAAGGACCGCTTTACCGTGACGTCACGTCAAACCAAGGTCAATGTTTCGGGGCTTCGGCAGGTGCTGGAGACGCTGCTTTGTCGGCCGCAGGTGCTGCGGCCGGAACCTTTTGCTCGATAGCGGCCGGTGCCTTGTGGGCTTCAGCTGCGCCATGTTCACCACCCGGGCCTGCGCCCCATACGTAGATGCAAGCGAACAGGAACAGCCACACAACGTCAACGAAGTGCCAGTACCAGGCGGCGGCTTCGAACCCGAAATGCTGCTCGGGCTTGAAGTGACCAGCCATCGCTCGGAACAAGCAGACAGCAAGAAAGATCGTGCCCATGATGACGTGTGCGCCGTGGAAGCCCGTCGCCATGAAGAACGTCGAGCCGTAGCTGTGGCCAGCGTAGCTAAAACCAGCATGGCTGTATTCCAGCGCCTGGCAGACCGTGAAGGTGATGCCGAGCAGCACCGTCAAAAGCAAGCCGATGACGAGTCCACGGCGGTCATTCTTCAATAATGCATGATGCGCCCAAGTGACCGTTGCGCCCGACGTCAACAGGATCAGCGTGTTGACGAACGGCAGGCCCCACGGATCAAAGGTGTGCTTGAAGAAGCCCGGAATCGTTGCCGTTGTTGCGTCTATGGCGGCTGGCGGCCAATGCCCTCCATACAGCTCGTTACGCGAAGTTAGGCCAACAAGGCGGCCGGCGTTGTTCAAGAGGTCATGCACGCCAGCGGGGAACAGGGCGCTATCAAAGTAGGCCCAGAACCAAGCCACGAAGAACATAACTTCCGAGGCGATGAACAGGATCATGCCGTAGCGCAAATGCATCTGCACGACCGGCGTATGGTCACCTGAGTGGGCTTCTTTGATGATGTCGCGCCACCACATGAAGACGACGGTGAGCAAGCTCGAGATGCCGGCGGCAAACAGCCACGGACCCTTGATGCCATAAGGATTGTCGCCCACTCCCATCGTGCGCATCCAGCCGATCAGGCCGACGGCGGTCATCACTGCGCACATGCCGCCCAACAGCGGCCAGGGGCTTGCTTCAACCAAGTGATAGTCGTGCTGCTTTTCGTGTGAATTTGACATTTTAGTCTCCGTCGTCCCCGTTCCCGAACCCAAAATCCTGACCGCCTCACCCGGGCATTGAGCCCTGCTTCGCGGCGCTAATTCCTTAGGCCATTTTTCGTCCTTGTCAGTCTAGCCACCGTGGGAAGCCCCAAGGCAGAATTCTCAAAGCTCAGCCGCCGTTTCCCTTTGTGCCTAAAGCCTTGGCGTCCACAGCGGACGTCTGGGCCACGGGGAAGAACACGTAAGAAAGCGTGATATTCGAAATGTTGACCATATCGCGATCTCTGGCCATCGCTGGATCGACGTAGAAAGTCACTGGCATCTCAACCGTTTGACCGGGCTGCAGCGTCTGCTCTTTGAAGCAGAAGCATTCGATCTTGTTGAAGTAGATACCCGCAACATCAGGCGAGACGTTGAACACGGCTTGGCCCTTCAAGGGCTTATCGGACAAGTTGGTGGCGCGGAAGAATGCCAGCGAGGTTTCGCCAATCCGCACATCCATGGTGTTGACGACGGGCTCGAATTTCCACGAGAGCTGTGGGGATACATTGGCGTCGAAGCGCACCGTCACCACCCGGTCGAGGATTTCGGCTGACGCTTTCGTCACCCGTTGCGTGGTGCCGCCGTAGCCTGTGGCCTGACAGAACAACTTATAGAGCGTTGGCGACTCCGCCGTAATGGCGCTCATGATGGTCAGGCCAGCCAAGCAGAGCCCAACAACCTTGCGGTTACCGGCGCTCTGTGTCTCAACTTTTCTGCCTGCTGGCGTTTGCACGTCCGTACCTTTGCTTTCGATCCCCATCACATCGCCTGCTTTGCGACATTGCCGCCAAGCCGCACGATGGTCGCGGCGTAAAACAACAGCACCAGCGCGCCAAGGCCGAGCGCAATTGCGATAGAGCGGCGCCGGGCTGCCCGGCTCGCTGCCCCATCATCACGGTTGTTGCCGTCATTCGACATCTAGGGCGCCTTAAAACGACACGAAGCGTCTGAGGACATGTTCGCCAAGCAGGACCGCAAAAATCAGGAACAGATACAGGATCGAATATAAAAACAGTTGCCGTGCAGCCTTGTCGGCCGCCCGCCCTTCAGTGATACGGCGCACTTGCTCAGCAAGATAGAGGAAGATTGCGCCAAGCACCAAAGCTGTGACAAGGTAGAAAGTCCCAGCAAGACCTGTGAAGGCCGGCGCGATCGTTGCCGCAACCAGACCCCAGGAATAGAGGACGATCTGACGGCGGGTTACTGTGCCACCTTTGACGACAGGCAGCATAGGCACGCCGACGCGCTCGTAATCACGGCAGCGATAGAGTGCCAGCGCCCAGAAGTGAGGGGGCGTCCACATGAAGATGATCATGAACATCAGCACGCTATCGAGGCTGACATTGCCAGTGACCGCGGCCCAGCCAATCATGGGCGGGAAGGCGCCAGCAGCGCCGCCGATGACGATGTTCTGGACCGTCGTGCGCTTCAACCACATCGTATAAACGAAAATATAGAAGCCGATGGTGAAGGCCAGCAGCGCACCCGCCACCCAATTGACAAGCACGCCTAACGTCAAAACCGAGAACACCGAGAGCACGGCGCCAAACGTCAGGGCTTCATCGGCCGATACCCGGCCACGCGGTATAGGGCGTGCAGCGGTGCGCGCCATGCGCGCATCGATATCGGCGTCGTACCACATGTTGAGCGCGCCAGATGCGCCAGCGCCAATGGTAATGGCAAGGAGCGCGATGATCGCCATCACGGGATGAATCGTGCCTGGAGCCGCCACCATGCCGGTCAGCGCGGTGAACACCACCAGCGACATCACGCGCGGCTTCATCAAGGAGATGAAATCAGAAACAGAGCCTTCATAGGATCCGCCTAAGGCATCAATGTCAGCTTCAACATCAAGATTTGCCATGAAACCCGGACTCAAGCCCAGCCGCGTCACGCGATCCCTGGGTGTTTATTTGCGCCGTCAAAGTGAGTTGTGATGGACAGGCTTCACGCCGGCCCATCATAGTTTTTGCCTGTCAGTGGTCAGCGCCCGCCGCAATGCGCGGCAACGTCATGTACTGATGGAAGGGTGGTGGCGACGACAGCGTCCACTCGAGCGTGGTTGCACCAACG
>JAYTQI010000244.1:0-4202 GCA_043746825.1 Hyphomicrobium sp.
CAAAGTCGAGCAGAACGTTATGTTCATTATTCTGTCGCTGATCATTCTGGTTGCAGCGTTAAACATTATTTCCGGCATGATGATGCTGGTGAAGGACAAGGGCCGTGATATCGCCATTTTGCGCACCATGGGGGCCTCTAAAGGCGCGGTCATGCGGGTCTTTCTCATAACTGGCGCATCGATTGGCATTGTTGGAACAATGGCCGGACTGATCCTTGGCATCTTATTCTGTTGGAATATTGAATCGATCAAGAATTTCGTGTCGTGGATTACGAGCACCGAGGTCTTCAACCCGCAGGTATATTATCTGACGCAGTTGCCCGTTGATATTGATCCAAGAGAGACGGCGTTTATCGTGTTGATGGCGCTGTCGCTGTCGGTCTTGGCAACGTTGTATCCTTCGTGGCGGGCGTCCAAGCTCGACCCCGTTGAAGCCCTGCGGTACGAGTGAGCTAATGCACGCCGTGACCCCAAACAGCAGCCTTGTCCCGATCCTGAAGCTAGAAGATGTGCGGCGCGCGTTCAAACAGGGCGAGCGCCAGATCGATGTTTTGCAAGGTGCGGCCTGCGAACTGTGGGCCGGGCAATCGGTGGCGCTTGTCGGGCCGTCGGGCGCGGGTAAATCCACGCTCTTGCATATTGCTGGACTGTTAGAGCCGCCAACAAAAGGCCGTGTCGTCATCAATGGCCGCGACTGCGCGGAGCTGTCGGAAGCGGATCGCACCCGCCTACGCCGTCAAGAAATCGGTTTCATCTATCAGTTTCACCAACTGTTGCCCGAATTCTCGGCGCTGGAAAATGTCGTGATCCCGCAGATGATTTTGGGCCGCCGCCGCCGCGATGCCGAGGTCCGCGCCCGCGAGCTGTTAGGGTCGCTTGGGCTTGCGGACCGTGTGGAGCACAGACCCGCAGAGCTTTCGGGTGGTGAACAACAGCGGACCGCCATCTGCCGTGGCCTGGCCAATTCGCCAAAGCTTTTGCTCGCAGACGAACCAACAGGCAATCTCGACCCAAAGACATCTGATTATGTCTTCCAGGAATTAATCGACCTTATCCGCTCCACCGGCGTCGCGGCGCTGATCGCGACCCACAATATGGATCTGGCGCGCCGTATGGACCGCACCTTGAAGCTCGAAGACGGTAAGCTCGTCGAGCACAATTGGGCGCATGCTTGAGATCATAAAACAGCGATTAACTCGAAATTTACTGCAAATTTGCGTGGTCCAGATTAACCCCGCGCTGGAGCGACGGAGCGCGGCAACTCATGGCGTTCCATGCTTGAAAATTGCCGGTAGCAGCAAAATACGATGCCCGGCTTGGGGTGGAGGATGAGATGCCTTTGAAGTTCCACCGGTTATTCGCGATTGCGGGTCTCGTGACATGTTCTTTGGCGATTGTTACGACAAGTGCTGTGGCTCAAGAGCGGCGCGTTTTTGCGCGTGACGAGGTCTGGCAAGCCAACTTCCGCGACCGCATTCGCGAAAAAATCGACGAACGGCGTGCCAACAAACAACGTGTACCAGTTGAGGCCCGGCGGCCCCATCCGCATCAACGGCTTCAGGCGTGCACACGATTACAGTTGGCGGTGTTCAACGGTCTTATATTTTGACCGTTCCGGCGTCCGTTGGCAAAGGCCATCTAGCTACTGCGGTATTCGCTTTGCATGGCGCCAAGGGTAGCGGAAAAAAGCTTCAGGACTATCTCGGGCTAGACACCGTTGTAGAACGTCAAGGGTTCATTGCTGTCTATCCCGATGGCATCGAGAACGCATGGAATG
Source organism: Hyphomicrobium sp. (assembly GCA_043746825.1). Classification (GTDB taxonomy): domain Bacteria; phylum Pseudomonadota; class Alphaproteobacteria; order Rhizobiales; family Hyphomicrobiaceae; genus Hyphomicrobium_B. The sequence continues at coordinate 1,778 of JAYTQI010000244.1, forward strand.
ATGGCCGAGATGGCGCCAACAAAGCTGTAAAGAATGCCAATCCTGGTGATGATGAGGCATTTCTCAAGGCCCTCGCCGCTGACTTAGTGGCGAGGGGTCTCGCTGACCCGCATCGTCTGTACATCACCGGTTTGTCAAACGGTGGCTTCATGAGTTTGCGCATGGCATGCCTTGGCAATTGCTGGGAGCGGCCACCAGCCGCCCAGTCTGTCGCACGGCTCAGACAAGTGGCTGACAGATAAAGTTCTGGGCGCGCGCAATCACGACATCGATACAGCCGAGACGGTGTGGGCGTTTGTCAATAAATTCAGTAAGTAAGAGCGGATAAGAATCAGGTGAAGGTTGACCTCTAAACCTGATGGCTTAGTCTCTACAAGTATGACAGCTCCGAGTCCGCACACCCCCCCGAAATTTGTGCACCTCAAAGTGCACTCGGCCTATTCACTGCTCGAAGGCGCTCTGCCAATAGCGAAGCTCGCGAAGCTCGCAGCCGCGCAAAAGTTTCCAGCCCTTGGCCTCACCGACACCAATAACCTTTTTGGGGCGCTCGAATTTTCTGACAAAGTTTGGGACGCGGGTGTGCAGCCGATTATTGGCTGTTCTCTCGACATTGATTTCGGCGATATCCGCGACACCACCAGCCCGATGCTGCGGGTTGGAACAAATGAACCGCGCGCGCAGACTGCTGGCCGCATCGCGCTTCTCGTCATGAATGCCGACGGCTATGCAAACTTGATGCGGCTCTCTAAGGCTCTCTACTTCGATCCAGCTGCAGATGAAGCGCCACACGCAAAGATCGCCCGCATCGAAGAATTCTCTGCCGGGTTGATTATGCTGACTGGTGGTCCGGGCGGCCCCATCGACAAAGCTTTGAAAGACCAGCAGACCGAGCGCGCCCTGGAGCGCTTGAAGGCATTGGAGAAGATTTTCGGCAACCGGCTCTACCTCGAGATCCAGCGCCATGGCTTGAGCGAAGAAGCAGAGGTTGAGCCGCAGCTCCTTGATCTGTCGTACAAGCGCAAAATACCAATTGTCGCGACAAACGAATGTTACTTCGGACAGCGCAGCGACTTTGAAGCCCACGACGCGCTGCTCTGTATTGCAGAGGGCCGCTACGTTGTTGAAGATAATCGCCGCCGCGCCTCGCCCGAGCACTACTTTAAAAGTGCAGATGAAATGGCGGTGCAATTCGCCGATCTGCCCGAAGCGCTCGCCAACAGTGTCGAGATTGCCATCCGCTGCGCCTTCCGCCCCCGTGGCCGCAAACCGATCCTGCCGCGCTTTGTGGCGAGTGACGATAGCATCAGCGAGATCGAGCATTTCCGTCTCGAAGCCGCAGAACTCAAACGACAAGCCAAGGCTGGGCTCAAAGTTAGGCTTAACGAGTCGGGCACGGCCGGCGGCTTCACCGCCGAAGATTACGAAAAGCGGCTATCCTACGAAATCGACGTCATCACCCAGATGAAGTTTCCCGGCTACTTCCTGATCGTTGCCGATTTCATCCAATGGTCAAAGAAGAACGGCGTTCCGGTCGGTCCTGGCCGTGGCTCGGGGGCGGGCTCGCTTGTCGCTTACGCTTTGACCATCACCGATCTTGATCCCTTGCGGTTTGGGCTGCTATTTGAGCGCTTTCTCAATCCTGAACGCGTTTCGATGCCCGACTTCGACATCGACTTCTGCCAGGACAAGCGCGACCGCGTCATCGACTACGTGCAAAAAAAGTACGGCGCCGACAAAGTTGCGCAGATCATTACTCACGGTAAGCTGCAAGCCCGCGCCGTGCTGCGCGACGTTGGCCGTGTCCTGCAGATGCCCTACGGCCAAGTGGACCGGCTTTGCAAACTGGTGCCGAATAACCCTGCAGCGCCCGTGACCTTGCGCGAAGCGATTGATGGTGAGCCAAAGCTGCAAGAAGAGCGCGACCGGGAGCCGATCGTCGCGCATCTCCTCGATATTGCGGAGAAGTTGGAAGGGCTTTACCGGCATGCCTCCACCCACGCCGCTGGCATCGTGATTGGTGACAGGCCACTCGAAGAGCTTGTACCACTGTACCGCGATCCAAAATCGCATTTCCCCATTACCCAGTTCAACTGGAAGATGGTCGAAGCCGCGGGCCTGGTGAAGTTCGACTTCCTGGGCCTTAAAACGCTCACCGTACTAGAGAAGGCCGTTGCGCAGGTCAAACGCGGGCGCGGCATCACCGTCGATCTCACAAAGCTACGGCTCGATGACGTGCTGTCCTACCAGCTCCTCGCCAAAGCTGACACAGTGGGCGTGTTCCAGCTGGAAAGCACGGGCATGCGTGAGAGCTTAAAGCGTTTAAAGCCCGACCGTTTTGAAGACATCATTGCGATGGTGGCGCTCTATCGCCCAGGTCCCATGGACAACATCCCGACCTACATCAACCGCAAACATGGCGAGGAGC
>JAYTQI010000245.1:0-9605 GCA_043746825.1 Hyphomicrobium sp.
AGATGAGTCAAGATCTTGCGCCGTTCTAGAGACATGGTTTCAGGCATGACCAGGATCAGCCGGTAGCCGCGCGACGCCGCAACGAACGCCAAGCCAATGCCAGTGTTGCCCGATGTCGGCTCTATCAAAACCGTTTTGCCTGGTGTGATCAGCCCTTGGCTTTCCAGCGTGTCAATCATCGAGACGCCGATGCGGTCTTTGACCGACGATAAGGGATTAAAAAACTCAAGCTTCATCAAAATATCGGATTTAACCTTTGATGCCGCCATGACCTTTGAGAGCCGCACCAACGGCGTATGGCCGATGGTCTCAGCGATGTTCTCATAGATGCGGCCGCGGCCCCAGGATTTGGTGGCTGCAAGCGTTTTGATGTCGATCTGGTTCATGTCGTCCTGCCAGAAATTGCCGTTGCCCTCGCCGCCATTGCGCCAGGGCCTCATGGGCCGTTTGTTGCAGGTTAGTGGCCCCGGCTCAAGCCCCTGTAGTGAAACGCACTTGCGCACGACGGCCGGGCGCGGTTACCGCCCCTTGCGGCTCGAGGTCTTTGGAGTGGCCGGTTTCGCATTTTTCTTGCTTCTAGCAATAGTTTTGCTTTTCTTCTTCCCCATACCACGCTTTTGTTGCGCCGTTCCTGTTGAACCAAATCCGCCAGCTCCACGCTTGGTTTGTGACAGAGCCGATGTCTCAATTAGTTTGGCCTGCACGACGGTGGCGATGACCATTTGCGCAATACGCTCACCGCGCCGGATCGTGAAGGGCTCTGAGCCATGGTTGATCAGGATCACTGAAACTTCGCCGCGATAATCGGCATCAATGGTGCCGGGGCTATTGAGGACGGTGACGCCATACTTGGCGGCCAAGCCCGAGCGCGGGCGGACTTGCGCTTCGCTTCCCCTTGGCAACTCAAATATCAGGCCCGTTGGAACCAGGACCCGGCCGCCAGGGCTGAGCGTTACGGGACCATCCTCCGCCACTGCTGCGATCAAATCTAGTCCGGAGGAGTCAGCTGTTTGATATGCGGGAAGTGGCAACCCCGTGGCGTGGATTAAGCGGCAGACTTTGACCTTGACCAGCTTTGCAGGCTTCATTCGGCGGCGGCCTTGTTACGATTCATGAGCCCGGCGGCTTTGGCCATCAACTGATCCGCGACTTTTTCCTTGGTCATTTCGGGCCAGCTTTCAACGCCAGAGCTTGCGATGACATGCACGGTATTACGGTCGCCGCCCATGATGCCGGTTTCCGGTGACACATCATTGGCGACAATCCAGTCAGCACCCTTTGCGTCACGCTTTTTCTTGGCGTAGGTCAAAACATCCTTGGTCTCGGCGGCGAATCCGATGACCAGGCCAGGGCGGCCTTTTTTAAGTTGAGCGACGGTTTTTAGGATATCGGCGTTTTCAGTAAGCTCGAGGATTGGCGAGCTATCACCAGTCTTCTTCTTGATTTTTGTACTTTGCGGCGACGCTGACCGCCAATCCGCGACAGCTGCTGCGAAGATTGCAATGTCAGCTGGAAGTGCGGCTTTGACCGCTTCCAGCATTTCAGCGGCGGTAGCGACACGCTGTGTCGTGACGCCAGCTGGATCAGCAAGATTGACTGGACCAGATATGAGCGTCACGCGGGCACCAAGCTTTGCGGCAGCAATCGCCAAAGCGTAGCCCTGCTTGCCGGATGAGCGGTTGGCGAGGTAGCGGACAGGATCAATGGGCTCGTGTGTCGGCCCCGCGGTGATCAGGACATGGCGGCCGCTAAGAAGTTTGCCGGTCGAGGCATGAGGTTCCAGCATCGCTTCAATGGTGGCAACGATTTCGGGAACCTCAGTGAGGCGGCCAACACCGGCTTCGCCGCGCTCGGCCATCTCGCCTGATGCTGGGCCAATAAAATGTACGCCGTCTTTGACCAGCTGCGCCACGTTTCGCCGCGTCGCCGGGTTGGACCACATGCGCGGGTTCATGGCGGGTGCCAAAAGAACTGGTTTATCAGTGGCCAGCAATACGGAGGTCGCCAGATCGTTGGCGTGGCCGCCTGCCATTTTGGCCAAGAGATCTGCGGTTGCAGGGGCGACGACGATCAGGTCGGTATCGCGGCTCAAGCGAATGTGGCCAATCTCGCGTTCGTCATCAAGATTGAAGAGATCGGTAAAAACCTTGTCGTTTGTGAGCGCGCCAACCGATAACGGCGTCACAAATTCCTGCGCTGCTTTGGTCATGACCACGCGCACGCTGTGGCCACGCTCCCGCAAGCGCCGGATCAGCTCCAGGCACTTGTAGGCAGCAATACCGCCGCCAATGATCAGAAGGATGCGTTTGTTGGTCACGCTCAGGCACCGTTTTGTCGCTGCAACTATTGCCTAACCTTTAGCATATTTGGGGCTAAGGAAGTGCTGACGCACCCTCCAAAACCGGCTGCTTTAGGTTGTTGTTAATGCGCCCTTTAATTGCGCGCCAAAGGATGATTTGAGCGATATCGTTTTGGAGCCTAAAAATTGGGCTGTGGCTGTCAAATCTCGATTTGGCGCGGACCAAGACGACAGGCTTTCTCAAGATCGCGACTCTCATGACGAAGGCATGAAATTTTTGCAGTTTTTCGGAATAAAAAATGTTGCTTGCGTTCACTTGACGCAGACCAACTCTTATAGCATGGTGCCGCCGCAATCGATGCTCGGACCGGCGCGGTATGCTCAAAAAGAATTCAACAAAGGTCCAAGTCTAGGGACGATTTGAATGGGGTGGTGCTGATCAAGCGCCGCCCCTTTCTAATTCCGGCATCACGCACCTGAACTAGCTCTTCCCTTCAATTCGGGCCTTGTAGGGAACGCCACGGGCGGGCAAAACACGCCCCTACGTTCAACGGGTCTCAGGGGGCTGGTGATGACCGATGACGAGGTAACGGGGGCCTGCAAACCAACGCGCCGGTTGACGGCAGCGGCACTCATCATGTGGGCCGTGCTGTCGTTTGCCCTGCCGCTCGCGGCACTTACCCTCAATGCCGTCGCATTAGCCGGTTTTCCGCTTGGCTTTTGGATGACTGCGCAAGGCGTTTTGATCCTTATGGTTGTGTTGGCCTTCTTTTTCGTCCGCCACGCGGGTGGATACCAGGGCAAAGACACCCAAGGATCCAGTCTGCAATTTGCGGGTGAGGCCATTACTAGTTCCGGATTTATAGGCATCGTGGGCTTGATCGCCGGACTTGGCTTCGATGGGCTGTCATTTCCGCTCGGGCTGGTGGCAGGCCTGGCACTAACCGTCATTCTGATCGCGCCACGGCTTGTCTTGTATCCCGCAGAAACGCTAACCGGCTTCATGACCGCCCGCTATGGCGGGGTCTGGCCGCGCCGGATTGCGCTCTTCATAGCCCTCTTAGCCTCGTCGCTCATCCTGGCTGCCGATCTTCGCGGCACCGGGCTCGCCGTTCAGGGATTGACGGGCTTTGGGTACGTGATGGCCGTCGTGTGTGCTGGCGTCGCCATCGCCCTGGCATGGCTAGCGCGTCCGCTGCTGCAGCTACCCGGGCCCAGAGGCGCTGCTTATTGCGCACTGTTTCTAGCCTTTCTCGCATTGCTTATTGCCATGGCCTACAACCAAGGTCGGCTGCCGTTGCCCCATTTTGTTTACGGCGGGGCGCTAGCGGACGTCAAAGTGCTCGAACGAAAGCTTTTGGAAGCCAAGCTTGCCGATTTTAATTCCTTGCGGCCTATGGCCCAGCCGTTTCTGCAACTCTCAATGCTTAATTTCTCAGGCCTTATTCTAGGCTTGGCATTTGGCATCGCAGCTCTGCCGCATCTGCTCGGCCGCCATATGATGCGCGCCGCAGTGGCACCGGGCGACGCGCCACGCCGGGCCGCGCGTGCGCTGGGGTTGGTCGCGCTATTCTTGAGCGGATTGGCGGCGTTTGCGGTCCTAGCGCGCGTTGCGGTCGCGCAGATGCTTAACCTTGGCGTCAAGACCACCGAGCTTCCTGAGGCGCTGATCCAGGCCAGTGGGCTCGGATGGGTCAATGTTTGTGGGCTTCAGTCGTTTTCGCAAGCTGATATCGCGGCGGCATGTGGCAAGCTTTCGGGCCAAAAAGGTTTGCTCAGGCTTCAGGACTTGGCGTTTTCGGGTGACGGCTACCTGTTTGCGGCATCGTCATTGGCGGGAGTGCCTCCGGTGCTTTGGATAGCGCTTGTGGCCGCTGGATTATTAGCCGCCTTCGTCTCCGGACATGCCATTCTTGCGGGTTTAACTCGAGCCGCGTTCGAGCCTCGCCAAGCTGGCATTGAGGGTAATGGCGGTCTTGATCTGCGCTCCAGCGCGCTGGCCATTGGATTGGTTGTCGCCGCGTTCGCGATTGCCGTATTCGACCAGCGCGAGATTCCAGCGCTGGTCTCTGAAGGCTTGGCGTTGATCGCGTCAGGGCTCTTCCCGGCGCTTGTTCTGGGACTGTACTGGCGGCGGATGACGGCGGCTGGTGCAGTGGCGGCAATGGCCATAGGCTTTACGGTTGCGGGCGCCTACATCGCGGGCGTCCGGTATTTTCCGGTCGCGATGTTTGCGGCAACAGGGTTCTTGTCGAATGCGGCGCCCGGCGCTGTTCGCAAGTTCGCTGACCTCCTGGCGTTGACATCGGCGGGCGATGACGTGGCCCGCGCCGCAACAGTCGCGGCTCTCAGCAGACACGCGCAAGGCATCGCGAACTGGTGGGGACTAAAGCCTGGTGCGAGTGCGCTGCTCGGCGTTCCTGCCGCTCTCATCACTGCGATTTTGGTCTCGTTGCTGACTAGAAACCGCTAACCTGATGTGGCGCGTTGTAATTTTCTGGTGGTTTCCCAACTGCGTGAAGACTTTACCAGTACTCATACGAACGTATAGCTCGCAAAGTAGATATTGCGGCTGGTTGCCGCACATTGCGATGATGTTGTTGGCTAATATTTCGCTGAAATTCAATTTTTCTCCGCCATTTTCCAATTCAAAGAAGAAATGATTGCATATTCTATATTGCCAAGTTGATATTATCCACAGGTTGGTCTGCAAACTTGCACGTTAACCAATGTAAGTCTTTCCCTCTCGTCTTGCCCTCATCTTCCATGTACCGGGCGAAAGTCTGAAGTGTAAATGGGCTGGGGCCGTTTGGGGCTGGCACGGGTGTGCTGCGCGCGGTCAGTGCAAGGGAGCAAGTCATGTTGAGTTTGCGTAATGCGCGGGTCGCCAATGCTGGCGTTACCCGCTTTTTGATGACGTTTATTCTCGCCGGGTTCGCGGCGATTGTCTTTTCAGTGAGCACAGGCAGCAACGCCCGCGCCGGCGATGTGCCGTTCTGGGAGCGCGATGATCAGGCCAAGGCTGCCAAAACCAGTAGCAAAAAATCGGCCTCTGCCAAGAGCTCGAAGAAGTACGTAAAATCTAAATCGCAGAAGTCATACGCGAGCAAGCCTCAGAAGAAGCTTGGTGGCTATGCCGAAGAAACTGAGACGCCTAAGAAGAAAAAGAAGGGCGTCAAAGTCGCAGCTCTCGGCGGCGATGATTACTACGTCGAACCAAAAGCAAAAAAGAGCCTCTCAGGCGGGAGTGTTAACTGGACGGCTGACGCGGGCTGCCTCGATGGCAATCTCAAAGCGATTATTTATGACGTTGCGTCGAACTACGGTCCCGTCACGGTTAACTCGACCTGCCGCAGCAGGGGCCATAACGCTGCCGTCGGTGGCGCGCCAAAGTCCAAGCATCTCTCTGGTGATGCCGTAGACTTCCGCGTCAGCGGCAACATCAGCGCTGTTTATGCCTATCTTAAGGGCAATGGCGGTGTTGGCGGGTTGAAGCATTACGGTGGCGGCCTGTTCCACATCGATAACGGCGACCGCCGTAGCTGGTAGTTTGGCGAAAGCGCCAAAGAAGCACGCGGGTTTGGGCTGTTTTCCGTGGCCTAGACCCGCGTCGCGCGGTTAGAGCAGCCGGCTATAGCGGCCACCCCCGCCTGCTCGGCCTTCCGAAATGGTTTGATGCAGCAGAAGCACCGGAACAAGCCCAATCAACACGATGGTGATTGCCCCAAGGGCTGCTTCCTCGAATTGCTCGACAGCGGCCAGGGCGTAGACATGGGTTGCGAGTGTCTCGAAATTAAAGGGGCGCAGCAGCAACGTCGCCGGTAGCTCCTTCATTGCATCGACAAAGACTAGCAAGGCCGCCGCCCCAAGGGCCGGGCCCAGCAGTGGCAAGTGTACACGCAGCAATGTTGAAGCGGGGGATGAGCCAAGGGTTCTAGACGCCGCATCCAAATTTGGCGAAATGCGCCCCAAACCGGCTTCAATTGAGCCAAGCGCCACCGCCAGAAAGCGGATCACAAGCGCCAGCGTCACCGCAAACAAAGAGCCCGACATGATCAGGCCAGTTCCAACGCCAAAATGCTGACTCATCCAGGCGTCAATGCCGTTGTCGATGGCCGCGAGTGGGATCAGCAGGCCAATGGCCAAAACTGTTCCAGGCAATGCATAGCCCAACGACGCGACGCGCGCGGACGCCAGCGTCACCGGACTTTTCGCAACGCGCGCGGCATATCCAAAGAGTAGTGCCAAGGCCACGGCGAACAGACTTGCAAGGGCTGCCAGAACAAGACTGTTGCGGGCCGCCCTCAGAAAGTCCGATGAAAACGCGGTCTTGAAGTGTTGGATGGCGTGACCTGCCAAAACCAGTGACGGCACCAAAAAGCCAATCACAAACGGCATCGTGACGATAATCAGCGCCAGCCAGCCGCGCCAGCCGTCCAGTGTCTCAAAGGGTATGGACCGGTTCCGCCCAGTGGTGTTCTGGGTGCCGCCTGCGCGAAACCAACGCTCAGCAAGCAGCAACGCAAAAATCAAGACCAGCATGACGGTCGCAAGCGCTGCAGCGCCTCCTAAGTTTGTGCGCTGCAGCCATGTCGCGTAAATACTGGCGGTTAGAGTCTCGACACCGAGATACTGCACGGCGCCGAGATCATTGAGGCATTCCATCAAGACCAGCGCCACGCCACCCGCCAATGCGGGGCGCGCTATAGGCAGCGCTATCGACCAGAATGTCCCAAGTGCCGTGCGCCCGAGCGTGCGGGCAACTTCCAAAACGCAGATCGACTGCTGCACGAAGCTGGCCCGCGCCGACAGATAAATATACGGATATAGCACGGCGGCAAAGATGGCGATGGCGCCAGGGAGAGAGCGGATTTCAGGAAAGACGTAGTCGAGCGGCAGCTTGAAGCCAAACATGGAGCGCAAGCCGGTTTGCACGGGACCGGCGTAGTCCAACAGCTCAACATACGCATAGGCGACAATATAGGTCGGCATCGCCAGTGGCAGCACCAGCAGCCGGTCAACGATGGCGCGGCCAGGAAAACGGTACATGGTAACCAGCCAAGCTGCGCATGTGCCAACGACAAGTGCGATCACTCCGGCACCAAGGAGCAGCAGCGCCGTGTTGGTGATCGCGCCGGGCAGCACGGTCGTGAACAGATGCGCCCAGATATTGTCGCCCGGCCCGAATGCCAGGACTAGCAACGCAATAATTGGCAAAGCAAAGATAGCGCTCAGAAGCGCGGCCGCAATGGTCCATCCGGCCGTCCCCTGTTCGCTGAGGCCCAGTCTGTCGAGTCGCGCGCGGACAGTTCTCGCAGGTGGACCGAGTTTGAACCGCCGGTCGTCAGATGGGGCTGGCGTCGCGGCTGTCATGGCGCGTTCAGATCCTCAAGATCACATCAGCCGCCGCCGGTCGGCCCGGAAGGCGCACGTTGCCGGGCAGATGGATGCGGCGTCGAGTATCTGGTTGGCGTTCTTGAGGCCAGTTGCGAACGTCTGCGCGCCCGACAATGCGTCGCCAATATCGGGCGAACCAATGAGGGCGCAGGCCGCTGCTTGTAGCGCTGGGTTCGCGCCATGCTGACAAGCGGCGATCATGGAGATGGCGAGACATTCATCGCGGCAAAAGCCGAGGCAGCCGGTCGGATAAACCTGGATGTCTCGTTCAGCCGTTGTTTTGACCGCGCGCACGAATTGCGAGAGATCGAGGAGTAGCGCCTTAGCGGGATCGCGCCCCAGCGTGCCGGAATAGGTATTCCAGGCTTCCTCCCAAGAGGCGATATCGCCGCTCTCGAAACCAGCAAACCAGCATCTAAACCCGACTCCGACCAGGCGCTCTGGAATGCGGGCGGGGAGCGGCGCTAACTTGTTGGCTGCGGCGCGCTGAGATTTTTGATCGGGTGCGGGGTTGAACTTGGTCATAGTGCTAAGCCTTTTGATTATGTCTGTTGGCACAAGCTGCGGCACGGATATTTCCGCGCAACTCAGCGGCTCAAGAATTCGGGCCCTGATCGAAATGGACCTTATCGACAAGCTCTGAAGCTTTTTTCCGGAACTCGGCGATCTTCGACAATGGTAAGCTGTCAGCTTTCAGCGGTCCCCAGGACTCAACCGTGGCTGATGCGGGCACGCCCGCGACCACGGGATATTCGCCATCGAGCTCTGCATATAATTTCTGAGCTTCGGGTGAGACCAGGAACTCCATCAGCTTCACGCCGTTGGCCTTGTTCGGTGCGTTCGGTGTCAACGCTACGCCTGAGACGTTGACGTGCGACCCACGGTCAGAGGCATTGGGAAACAGCATTTTGACGGCGTTCGCCCAAGCCTTTTGCTCGGGCGATTTCTGCATCGCCACCATGTAGTAGGTGTTGCCGATGGCGAGATCGCACAGGCCTGCCTGTACGTCGCGCACTTGCTCGCGGTCACCGCCAGCGGGCTTGCGCGCCAGATTAGCTTTAAGCCCAGACAACCAGGCCTCAGCTTTGTCTTCGCCGATGTTGGCGATCATCGAGGCCACAAGCGCGACGTTGTAGGTGTGCTGGCCAGAGCGAATACAGATCTTGCCGTGCCACTTCGGATCGGCGAGTTCTTCGTAGCTGATCGCGTCCTGTTTCACGCGATCCTTGGAGGCGTAGACGATGCGGGCGCGCCGCGTGAGGGCAAACCAGCGACCTTCGGGGTCTCTGAGTTCAGCCGGAACAGCTTGTTCAAGAATTGGCGATTTCACGGGCTCGGTCACTCCGGCGGCAACGGCTTGCACAAGCAGCCCGGACTCGTTTGTGAGCAGCACATCGGCGGGGCTGTTCTTGCCCTCGGCGGCGAGGCGTTCAACGAGGCCGTTGTTGGCGAACACGACGTTGGTTTTGATGCCGGTTGAAACCGTAAAGGCTTTGAGCAAAGGCTCAATCAGCTTGGGTTCGCGGTAGGAGTAAATGTTGACGGCGTTCTCGGCATGTGCCGGAAGGCCAAGGGCAATTGTCGCCAGGCAGATTGCGGTTAGAACGCGCTTTGCGGCGCGACGTTTCATAGACATCTTTCACTCCAATAATCGAGGTTCAAGGCCCCGGTATCGGTTGGCGTTAGCGGATGCTAGCGAAGGTCTCGCATTCGAGACCTAGGCCCAATTACCCCGTCTGTGCGGGCTGGTCAACGCTCTCTTGAGTGCGGCTCTACCTTAGAATTTTTATAATTATCAACTGGCTAAGTGCATACCCATTGCCCGGCCTCAAAGGTGCGAAAGGCGGCTTGGGCCGAAGGCTATGAGCACAACTGTGCCTTTGTCCGGCGCGCTGTCGATTTCAATGTC
>JAYTQI010000246.1:0-4179 GCA_043746825.1 Hyphomicrobium sp.
AGACCAGCCAGTGTCGCAACCGTGAGCGGGGCGATCATTTCCTTGATGTGGTCATGCCGCTTTGGAAGCGTCCACAATGCGAAGCTTACGTGAGCGATCAGAAAGTAGACGGCAAGCAATGCAACCTGATCGCGCCCGAGCACCATAAATCCTGCCGTGATACCGGCTGCCAGTGCGTAGCCAATTGAGCGCCGCTCCAGCGCGCGGTCAAGAAATAATAGGACCGGCGGCAGATAGGCGAGACTCATGACCTGGCCGACATGCTGGATCCGCCATGCCATCGCAGCGCCAAACGCGAAGCTCAAGGCCGCGATCAACCCGCCAGCCGCGTGCCAGCCCCTGTCGCGAAACCAAATAATCAGAACCGCGCTGCTCACCAGAAGCATCAGGTAAAGCGTGACGTCTTGCGCCCACGCGCTCGGCGCTGGGTCCAGGAGGGCAAGCAAAAGATAGGGCGGGGAAAAAATCAGCGATTGCGGGTCGGCGATCTGGGGATGGCCTGAGAACACATTCGGCGTCCAGAACGGACTTTCACCCTTGGCAAAGCTTGCGGCTAAAAACTGCAATTGCGGCAAGAAATGCGCTTTCGCATCCCACGGCACGGTCACGCGTCCCGACAGCCACGGCCAAGCTATGATCGCCCATCCGCAAATGAGTGCGAATATGGCAAGCTTCAGTTCGCCGCCTTGTTTGGCGCGCGTTCCTTGGCTAAGCAGTGTTTGCATCAATCAACATCCCCGCGCAGCGGACTTCCAGCCGCCGGGTCTATAGCATCCAGTTTCGTTGTGGCAGCAAACAAATCAGAGAGCCCATGGCGGCCAATCGTGGCGCAATTCTGAAATTTGTCGAGGACGAGCCGCTCAGCCCCCTGCAGCGCGCGTCACCAGACAAGCCGTTTGTCATCGCGCAACTCGGTCAATCGCTCGACGGACGTATAGCGACGGTGTCCGGCGAGAGCCGCTGGATCAATGGGCCGGCAGCGCTTGATCACGTGCATCGGCTGCGTGCAAACGTTGACGCAGTTGTCGTCGGTGTTGGGACGGCGCTGGCTGATGACCCACTATTGACGGTCCGGCGCGTCAAGGGCCGCGACCCAGCACGCGTTGTCATTGACCCGCGTGGCCGGCTTGGCGGCGCGGCCCGTTGCTTTGCGCGCGATGGCACGTCTTGCGTTCTCGTTCATGGCGATGGCGCTGACGTGCCAACTGGCGTTCAATCGCTGATGTTGCCGCTCAATGGCTGTTTAATGGTGCCGGGCGACATCGTTGCGGCGCTTTATAATCTAGGTCACAAACGCATTTTGATCGAGGGTGGGGCCAAGACGGTCTCAGTCTTCGTCGCGGCTGGCGTCGTCGACCGGCTGCATATTTTGGTTGCGCCAGTTATTTTGGGATCAGGTATTCCCGGCCTCGCTTTGCCAGTGATTGCGCGATTGGGAGACGCTTGCCGGCCTCAGACCCGCATTCATGTGCTTGACGGCGGCGACGTGCTGTTCGATTGTGACATGAGGCAACAAACTTGAGGAATTAGCCATGGCACACGATCCAGCGTATGACATTCCCGTCTACACGCGGCCCGCGCGGCGCTTCCACTGGTGGGTTGCGCTGTTCGTATTTTTGCAGATCCCGCTCGGCCTTTACATGAAGTACCGCGGCGACGAGATGCCGGGCGTCAATGACAAGGGCGAGCCCGTCAAAGGCGTGTTCAATGGCATTGCTGACGGCGGCCTGACTGATACGCTCTACAATAGTCACAAAGTTCTCGGCCTGCTCATTTTGGCGCTCGTGCTATTCCGGCTCATGTATCGTTTGACGCACGGCGCACCGCCTTCCGACAAGTCCGTTCCGGCGGCTTTGACGGGCATCGGTCATTTGACCCATTGGCTGCTGTATCTGTTGCTGATTGCCGTGCCCATCGGCGGCTATATTGCAACATCTTATTACGGTGCTCTTGATACATTTGGTGTCCATTTGCCCGCCGTGACGCCTAAGGACGAAAAATTCGCCGATGTGATCTATGGATGGCATGGACTTGGTGCGCAGTTGATTTTTGTTCTTGTACTCCTGCACATCGGCGCGGCGCTGTTTCACAGGTTTGTGCGCAAAGACCGCACCGTTGAACGCATGTTGCCAAAGAAGAGCCGGGTCGTGTGATCAGCTAGCGGTTGACCCAGGTGCGGCGAAGGTATCGGTGTGGCCGACATCGGCGTTGGCACGCTTGACCTTGACCCAGGTTTCAACGGTTTTGCTATCCACGGCTTTGGTCTCAAGAACGGCGAGGGCGTGGCCGCGCTGCAGCTCTTCGATCAACGTCCTGTCGCGGGCTTCAAGCCGCCAGGTGCTGTCGCCCTCCAGCACGTTGTAGCCATTCAAGCGGAACTGATCGGCGAGTTCGGCTGGCGCCATTGGCCCGCAGGCAATCCCAAATCCCTTGTCGCGCAATTGATGCTGATGAAAGGCCGACATCATTTGATTGTCAGCGGGGCGATGCGGGCTCCAACGCTGAATGCCGTTGTAGGTCAGCACGCCATAGAAAGCGGCGCGGCGGGCGGCCATCTGAGTGGCGAGCTCGCGGATGAATACAGGCGAGACCAGATCGAACAGCGCCGAGGCTGTCACAAGGTCTGGTTTTTCGCCGAGTGCAGCATCAAGGTTGTGTGCGAGATCTACGGTCTTGAAGAGTACTGAAATTTCAGCCTGAGCTTTGGTGAGGTGCAGCGTATCGCCTTCGGAACGCGTGCTGTCCGCCCACCGTGCCAGCGCATCCCGGGCATGGGGAATAAGCGCTGCGTCGTGATCAACCAGCATCCATGTCTGTTTGGGCGGCAACAATGCAGACGTGGCGCGCAAATTGGCGCCGGTGCCGCTTCCCAGATCAATGACGCTCACATGTTCGCGCATCGTAAACCAAGCTGCAACGGCTTGCGCAATATCAGTGTTGCGTGCGCGCGTGTCAGCGGCCTCGCGTAAGCTAAGCCACTCGGGCGAAAATATGGTCATGCCTTGAGGTCCAGAATGACGGCCGCGATGCGCCGCGCCGTTTCGTGCCAGGTCGGCAGCGTGCGCCCAATGTCCCACGACGCATCAGCTAGACTGTCGCGAAGTTTTTTGTCACTTAAAGCACGCCGGAGCGCCGTGGTCATTTCGGCAGCATTGCCGGGCGCGACATGCAAGGCGGCTGAGCGATGGGCGGTATCACCCGCCGCGCCGCCAGTCGCGGTGACAATCGCGAGGCCACGGGACATGGCCTCTGCTAAGACCATGCCATAGCCTTCAAACAATGATGCTGAGACGAACAGATCGGTGCTCTCATAAAAACGATCAAGCGTAGCGGGGACGACTTTGCCAGATAGCGTCACGCGATCACTCAAGCCTAAAGACTGGATTTTGTCTTGCAGAGTTTCAACCGCGCCTGGGTGGCGGTCGAGCGCGCCAGCAATGGTCAAGCGCCAATCAAGACCGCGTAAAGGCTCAAGCGCCGTGATGAGCAGATCATAATTCTTGCGTGGTGAGACAGCGCCGACGGCGAGAATATGCAACGGCGAGCCAGTGCCTGTCGCGCGCTGCGCCGGATCCGTGCCGGGTTCCGCGACGGTGACCTTCGCTGAGTCCAGCGCCATCTCGTTGATTAGGATACGCGCGGTTGCGCGGCTTGTGACCACCACGTGATCAGCGCGCGCCAACGCTGCCTGTTCCGTCGCTTTGAGTTCGACTTTGCGGGCGTGGGGCAGTTCAGTCTCTAAAAACAGCGGATGATGGACAACCGCGATGACGCGGCGGCCCTCGCATATAGCGAGATTTTCGGGAAATGCGCCATACGCCAAACCATCGACCAGGAGCGTTGCGGTCTTGGGGGCAGCGGCTATCAACTTAGCGCTTGCGCTCAAGTCTTCCGCTGATGGATTTGGAAACGAGTTAGGCAATTCAAGGTGTTCAATGGCGATACCGAAATGCGGTAGCAAATCCAGCACGCGCCGGTCATACGCATAGCCGCCTGTCGGGCTTCTCAAGTCGCCAGGAATGGCAAAGATGGCGTCAGACACAGAGCGGTCCTTCAAAGCAGGCGCGGGCCAGATCAGTCTCGTGCAGCGTTACGCGGATTTTAGCAAGGTCCTTAGCGTCTGCGCCGAGAGCACCCTCGCACGCAGCCTTGGCAATTTGGTCGAAAACATACTTGCAC
>JAYTQI010000247.1:0-1875 GCA_043746825.1 Hyphomicrobium sp.
CTCGATCACATGATCGGCATCCTGGGTATCGATCATGTCGGCCTGGGTTCGGATTTCGATGGCGCGAGCGTCCCCGAAGACATTGGCGATGTGGCGGGCTTGCCGGTGCTGGTGGCGGCGCTCAAAACGCACGGTTTTGATGCCAGAATCTTGAACAAACTTTGCTACGAAAACTGGCTCCGGACGCTCGAAAGGAGCTGGCAGCCGGGGCGGCCTTGAGCAAGCGGTATGTCCTTAGCAATATTGGATCACTACGTTAACGTGCCCCGTTTGCGTGAGGCTGCTTGCTCAGCTGATCATGGCCCAAAAAGAACGTTGCCGCGGGGCGGTCTATGACCGCCACACTGGAAACTGCCAGTATCTTGCGGACTTCGAAGGCTCCGCGCCCGGCTTTGCCGCGCCAGCCGTCCCGTGGCAACACTGAATAGCTTGTATGTACACAAAATAGGGTGATGATTGAGTGGTAACGGTGATGGCAAACGATGCTCACTGGCGCAGGGGGGCACCTCAGCCACAGGCGCCGTTCAACCGATGGCCCTGTGTCCCCAGAACAATGCCTATCGCACAGCGGATTTCGCCTATAATTGAGCTATTGCGAATCGGCACGACCGCTCCGGGGGCGGTGAGGCCATGGGGCAGAGATCATGACACCTCTCAATGCCGTACGTTTGCTGGGTATTGCGGCGTTCCTGATGGCGGCCGAACCGGCCCTGGCCGAGGATCGCGCGCCACCCTCTTTGGGAACTGCGGCGGCTGTCCCAGCCATTCAACCCAAGGAAGATCACTTCGCCCGCAGTTTATCCACGGCCATCGCGAGCCTCACGCCGGCATCGGCCGAGCCCGAGCGAACAGACCAGGAGGCGCTCAAGGCATTCTACGCAGCCCGAAGCTATGCAGGCCTTTGGATGACCGGCAGCGGCACGAGCATGAAGGCGCAATTGTTGCTTGCCGCGTTCCAGGACGCGGATGCTTACGGGTTGAGTTCGAAAGATTTCCTGCTTCCAAAAGTACCTGTGGTCACTGGCAGCCCCGATGAGCGCGCCGCCGCCGAACTGGAGCTTTCCCTCGCCGCCCTCGCCTATGCCCGCTTTGCGCGCGGCGGCCGCATTGCCGACCCGGCCGCCCTGCTGACCACCAACATCGATCGCCGCCCGCAATGGATCGAACCCAAGCTGGTGCTCAATAGCCTCGCCAGCGCCGCTGACGCTGGGGCTTATCTAAAGGGCCTCAACCCCAAACACGCCCAATTTGCAAAACTGCGCCAACTCTACGTTGCCGAACTTGCCAAGCTGAAAAGCGGCTCCAAGCTCAGCGCCGCCGCCAAACGCCTGCGCGCCAACATGGAAATGTGGCGCTGGATGTCAGACGACATGGGCCTCAAGACGGGCGATGCCGCCAGCGGCATGTATGTCCTCAACAACATCCCCGAATTTATGCAGTATGTTTACATGAACGGCGAGATCGTCCGCTCAGAGCGCATCGTTGCTGGCAAACTTGACAAGCAGAGCGCGATTTTTTCCCGGCCGCTCAAATTCGTCGTGATGCGCCCGATGTGGACGGTGCCTGACAGCATCAAAGTCAATGAACTCTGGCCGAGCCTGCTGCGCGGCGGCGGTATTATGCGCAAGTTCGGCTTGCAGGTGCAGACCAAGGATGGCGAGAAGGTCGATTGGCACAGCGTCAATTGGGCCAAGGCCAACATCCTCGACTATGACGTGACCCAGCCGCCCGGCCCTGCAAGCGCGCTCGGTCATGTAAAATTTTCGTTCCCCAGTCAGCATACGATCTATATGCACGACACGCCGGACAAGTGGATGTTCAACTCCGCCCAGCGCACGCTCAGCCATGGCTGCCTGCGCGTCCGCAATCCAATGG
>JAYTQI010000248.1:0-9572 GCA_043746825.1 Hyphomicrobium sp.
GGCGGCGATAAGAGTTTTCTGGTGGGACGGTATTTGCGGCCCACGCCGAGACTTGCGCTTGGTCCTTTGTTGCGCAGCTTTGCCTCTGCCGCGATGGATGTGTCCGATGGGCTCGTCAAAGACTTAAGGCGCCTCGCCAGCCCTGCCGGTGCTCGCGCGTCTATTGAATTCAAGCGGTTGCCATTATCTCCACCAGCGGCGCAGTTGATCGCAAAAGACCACAACCGGATGACGGCTGTAATTGCGGGCGGCGATGATTACGAGATCTTATTCACGGTGCCAGCGAATCGCGTGTCTGCATTCCGGGAAGCTGTGCAAGGCGTGCCGGTTCAGATCAGCGAGATCGGCGTGTTTGAGGCGGGTCAAGGTGTCGCTGTGCTTGATGATCAGGGCCGCACAATTGAAACTGGACGAGGCGGATTTGATCATTTTGGATAGTTTTGCGGCCCATTTCGCAGCTTTGCCCAAGCTTAAGGCAATGTAACTTGGCCTTGTGACATTGCGGGACCAAACTGCAACACAGCTCCGCTGTTCTATCGATGGTCACCAAGGATTGGAGCTGTTACACGGTCACCGTTTGGCCATATCAATCAGAGTAGTTTGGTTGAGATTGAGTCATCTGGCGGTGATCTGGCGATGTCGCCGGAATTCCCGGTCTTCAAGTATCAAAAAGGCGAGACTGGCGAGCGGAATGAGGGTTGGGATTTCGACAAAGCTGGGCCTGCTGGCACGATTTCGGACGTTAGTGGTTGGGCTGCTGATGGTGCCGCTTTGTGCTTTGTTTGTGTTGGGCAGCGCGCGCGCCGACTGGTGGGATCAGAACGGCGGCACGCGCGATTCAACGAGCCACCCGCCGGTGGACAAACCCGAGACCAAAGCTGAGCCCCTCGATGATATTCGCCCCGATGCCACGCCCTGGCGCAGCGACATCATGCTGGACGCTATGGGCGGCGCCATTGAGCGCTACGAAAAGGTCGTCGCCAGTGGCGGTTGGCCGTTGGTGCCGCCAGGCCGCATGATGCGCGCAGGCGACGATGATCCACGCGTGCCGGTTTTGCGCAAGCGCCTGCGTATTTCGGGCGATATGCCAGCCAAAGGCCAATATTACGACAGCGAAAATTTCGACTCTGAGCTTGAAGCTGGTGTGCGCCGCTTTCAGCTTCGCAATGGCGTGCGCCCAACTGGCCGCATCGAACAATCGATGTATCCAGTTTTAAACATCACAGCCGCTGACCGTCTCGCGCAGTTGAAGTTAAATTTTGACCGCCTGCGCGTGCTCATGAATGGCGGCATCGAAGACCGCTATGTCTTCGTCAATGTTCCAGCCTTCCAATTGGAGGCAGTGGAGCGGCATGAGGTTCAGCTGCGCCATCGCGTCATCGTCGGGCGCACCGAGAGGCAAACGCCCGAAGTGCGTGCAACGATCAAGGCCCTTAATTTCTTCCCGTTCTGGCGTGTGCCTGACAGCGTGGCCATGCTCGACCTTGTGCCGCGCCTCCAAAAAGAGCCGCAGTATTTGGATGAGCAGGTCATTCGCGTTTATAACGGCGTCAATGGTCCCGAACTGGACCCTCATCAGGTTGACTGGCTGTCGCCGCAAGTCGCAAACTTCAAGTTCAAGCAGGATCCCGGCGAAAAGAATGCTCTTGGGCTCGTGCGACTCGACATGTCGAACGAGTTTGGCGTTTACATGCACGACACGCCGATGAAAAAATTGTTTGAGCAAAGAAGCCGCTCGTTCAGCGCGGGCTGTGTGCGTGTGCAAGACGTTTTCCAGCTTGCCGAGTGGATTGCGAAATTCGAACCCGGCTGGGAACGGCCGGGCCGCGTGCAGGACGTGCTGGGTCAAGGCCAAGCGCTTGATCTCAATCTGACGAGGCCGATACCGGTGTATTTCGCCTACATCACGGCGTGGGGCGAACCCGCCACGGGCCGGATTGAATTCCGCCCCGACATCTATGGGCGTGACGGCGCTGCCGCGCACGGCGGTACTGATCGCGATCCCAATGAAGCGCCGCCAGCTGGCGCCTCAAATGCCTTGGCGCCGTGAGTCAAATCAGCGATCATTGAGCTGATTTAAGATTTTGCTAACCATTTTCCGCACAAGTCGTTTCAATCCTTCGAGCTTCCGTGTTTCGTGCTCACGCCATTTCAACATCCGGAAGCTTTCCCATGATGCGCACAATTCTCGCCGCGTTTTTAGCGGTGCTGACCTCCGCCGCATTGGCGGGCGAGACACAGCCCTATCAGGTGGTGAGCGAGGATGGCGCGCCGCAAGCCCTTCATATCGCTGTCCGGTTAGAACGGCGCATGAGTGAGCCCGACCTCAAGGCTGTCAGTGAAGCGCTCAAAGCCCGGCATAGCCCAGACAAGACCCTGGCTGCCGTGTCGTTCTATTTGCCGGCCATGAAGCTCACTCAAAGCCCGTGGGCTGAGGCGCGTTTTGCGCCGGCCAGCAAGATTACTGTCAACGGACTGGGCCTCAACGAGGAAGCGGCCTACCGTGCCGAGGCTGAGTCTGACCCGCGCGATGTCATCGGTGTCTGGATTACGGCGGCGCCAGCCGTTCCGGGTCTGTTGACAATTTGGCGCGACAAGTACGGCAAGACATTCGCAGAGTGGCGATTGCGCAATGGTCAGAAAACCAGCGACGAACTTGAGGAAAGCAAAGCCAAGAGCGGACGGCGCTTTGACGTTGTGGGCGCGAATGGCGGATATTTCCTGATGACCTGGGGTGGCGATTTGGAGCTTGGCGAGAAGTCGGCCGTCATCGCGGCCGCCGAGCGTTTGCAGATTGATCGCAGCAAAGCGGCTAAGCTCGCCAAAGCTGCCGCCGCCAAGCCTGCCGCCGTCTCTACAACTTCGCCCTCTGTGCACAAAGTGCCCTCGCAGGTGGCTGGCGAACTGGGAAAAGTCAATGCTGCCGTCATAAAGCCGGAGGCTAAGGCATCTGTCCCGCACCGCAAATCGCGGGCAACAGAAACCTCAGATCAGCCCAAGGTCAACGCCGGCGGCGGCCTCAGCAAGGCTATGATGCGCTAGGCTTCAGGGCTGGCTGCTGCGATTAAATGCGTGGAATGGCTCCGCGGGCTGGGCTCGAACCAGCGACCGTCCGATTAACAGTCGGATGCTCTACCACTGAGCTACCGCGGAATAAGGCCTTGCAGCCTTTTGAACGAGCGCCGCAATTCGCAGAACGCATCGTTGTAGGCGAGCGGTTTAGCGCAAAGACTTTACCAAGTCCATAAGCCCGTTTGAGCTGGCCTGCGACGCATGTCCGCAAGCGAAACCCCTAACTCTGCTGGGCCATTATCTGAGAAAATTGGAGGCCACGCCCAGAATTGAACTGGGGTACGCGGATTTGCAGTCCGCTGCATAACCACTCTACCACGTGGCCTCTCGTCTGGTGCTGCGCGCGGCAGCGGTAGACACCGTACATGAGCACTATGAACAACTGCCAAATACGGTTCCCGCCGTCTATCATAGAGACCGGAACGTGTTCAAGCGATTGCTGGACAGAAGTGTGGTCTGCGACGGCTTTCCTGTCGCGGCGGGGCACGGGCTCGCGTATAGCCTGCATCACGGAGGTGGAAAATGGGCAAATCCGCCAGCTCTTGGAGATGACGTATGGCTAACACGGCGCTGCAGCGTAAAAACATGGTCGAGAGCCAGGTCCGGCCCAGCGACGTGACTGACCGGCGCATTATGGCGGCGATGCAGGCCATCCCGCGCGAGCGCTTTGTTCCTGGTCCCAACGCGGCGTTGGCCTATATGGATGAGGCGCTGACGGTGGCGCCCGGGCGCGTCATGTGCGCGCCCCGGACCCTGGCCATGCTCGTGCAACTCGGCAACATCAGCGAGCGCGACAAAGTCCTCAATATTGGGGCTTTGACGGGCTACACGGCGGCGGTATTGGCCAATCTCGCGCAATCCGTGGTGGCGCTTGAAACTGACTCGGGGCTCGCCGATATGGCTTCCCAGACACTTGCAGATTTAGGGCTCTCAAACGTCAATGTGGTGCGGGGCGAACTCGCACAAGGATACCAAGCATCTGGCCCCTACAACGTGATTATCCTTGAAGGCGCGGTGGCCCGCATGCCCGATGCCCTCACCACTCAGCTTGCGCCCGGCGGCCGCCTTGTCACCATCGACGCCTCGGGCGAGGTTGGCGTGGCTGTGGTTGTGACGCGGGGCTCGGACGGCAAAGTCTCGCGCCGGGTCGCATTTGAAGCGTCAGCCCCCGTACTGGCTGGCTTCGAGGCCCCCAAAAGCTTCATCTTTTGAGGGCATGCGGCCTGCCTCAGACGTTAGCGGTGCCTTAACAGCTCAGCGACGCCTTTACCTTTCGTTCATCGAATCAGCCGCCAATCGTCGCTCAAGGGCCGAGGTCTCCAAAAGGGTTCCGGGAGCGAAGAATGGTGGTTTCAGTGCGTGCCAAACACCTTGGCCTCATCAGCCAGAGCGGCTTTGGCTGGCTCTGCGGGGTCAGTTTGCGCGCGCTTGTTGCATCCCTGTCACTCAGTCTTACGACGCCCACCGTAGCTGAAAGCCTTCGCCAAGCTATGGCCGCTGCATACCAATCCAACCCAAAGCTTGACGCCGAGCGCGCTAAACTGCGCGCGACCGACGAGGATGTTTCGCGGGCTGAATCTGGCTACCGGCCAACAATTCAAGGCTCTGCTGATCTTGGCCATCAAAACACGGTGTCGAAGCCGGTTTTCGGTGGCAATGGCCAGGTCGATCCGTGGGGTTACTCAATCTCGGCACGGCAATCGGTTTTTAATGGCTTTAGAACCGTCAATGGCGTGGCGGAAGCTGAAGCCGGGGTGAAAGTTGGCCGCGAAAATCTCCGTCTTGTCGAGGGCACAGTCTTACTTGAGGCCGTCACGGCCTACCTCGATGTCGTGCGCGACATGGAAATTGTCCGGATCCGCGAAAACAACGTCGGCGTTCTGGCCCACGATCTTGAAGGCGCCGAGACCCGCCGCAACGTCAAAGAAGTGACCAAAACCGACGTCGCACAGGCCCGCGCGCGCCACGCCAAAGCCATTTCAGCGACCGACCTTGCCAAAGCCAACTTAAAGGTCTCACGCGCCAACTACGAGCGCACCATCGGCCATACGCCAACCGGGCTTGGCAACCCGCCGCTCAAGGTTAAACAGCTTCCCCATTCGATTGAGGAAGCTTGGCAAATGGCCGAAAAAGAGAATCCAAATGTGACGGCGGCGCTCTATCAGGAGGAAGCCGCCCGCTACAACGTCGATAAGGTCCGTGGTGAATTGCTCCCCGAAGTCAGCCTTGAGGCCAACTACAATCACCGTGAAGATCCCAACAATCTCTACACCGAGCAGTCGAGCACGACCGTCACCAGCCGCTTGACCGTGCCCCTCTATGATGGCGGTGAAATCCGCGCCCGGGTCCGGCAAGCCAAGCATACCCAAGTGGCGCGCCTGCAAGGCATAGAACAGGCACGGACCGAAACGCAGGCCAACGTGACAGCCGCATGGTCGCGCATGATGGCGGCGAGGGCGCAATTGAAATCGGACCAGATCCAGGTTGAAGCCAACCGGCTGGCTCTCGAAGGTGTTCGGGAAGAGGAGCGTGTAGGACAGCGTACACTGCTCGATGTTCTCAATGCGGAAGTAGAAT
Organism: Hyphomicrobium sp.; assembly: GCA_043746825.1. GTDB lineage: Bacteria > Pseudomonadota > Alphaproteobacteria > Rhizobiales > Hyphomicrobiaceae > Hyphomicrobium_B. The sequence goes on from JAYTQI010000248.1 coordinate 5,650, forward strand.
ACCTTGATGCCCAGATTCAACTTGTGTCCACCCGTCATGATCTGGTGGCCGCCAGTTACCAGGTGCTCGCGGTCATTGGCACTTTGAACGCCGAAGAACTCGAACTCAGCAACGCGGTTTATGATCCTGAAGAGCATCTCCAGGAAGCGCGCCAAAACTGGTTCGGGATCGACATCACCCACGCCGACGGCCGGCGTGAGGTTTACGAGGCGGCCGATTCCGAAAATCTGCCCCCTGGCCTCGACGAATAAGTCAGCCACCCCAAATAAGTTAATGTGGGATTAACGCCACGGCGGTGCCGCAATGTGCACTATAGCCGCTCAATGGCGTTCCTGCGCCCCCAACCCCTGCTCTATTGTCTGTGGATAGGCAGTTGGAGTTTGCCGCGAACGCTTGAGAATCGCATTAGCCACCGAGAGTGGAGCCAGAAATGGTTCCCGGGGGCCATTGCCTCAGCATGTTGGCAACGATTTTGGGTAGGGCTTATGCGGCTTGCAAAAGCTAGGAATGTGCGTGGATATAGCTCTCTGAGAGGCGCTTGCGTCCTGGCTGCGACGGCTATTATAGCTGGCAACATGGGTCTGAGCTGCGCACCGGCGTTTGCCGAGAGCCTGATCGATGCCTTTGCGGATGCTTATCGCTACAACCCGCAGCTTGATGCGCAACGCGCGGCGCTCCGCGCCACTGACGAAGACGTCAATCAGGCCTACGGCACGATGCGTCCAAAGGTAACGCTCAGCGCCGATGCAGGCCGCCAGAATCTTGAGATCGAGACACCCGCCGCTCTGCAAAGGCAGGTCGGTGGCCAGGGTGGTAAAACGTCACCGCGTGGCTATACGATTCAACTCATACAGCCTCTGTTTAGAGGCTTTCAAACTATCAATGCCGTAAATGAAACAGAAGCAGCCGTGAGGGCTGGCCGCGAGACGCTGCGCAATGTTGAACAAGAGGTGTTGTTCGGCGTCACGCAGGCCTACGGTAACGTTCTTCGCGACCAGGCCATTGTCAGGCTGCGCGAAAACAATCTGAAGGTCTTGCAAAACGAACTAAAGGCCACCCAAGACCGTTTCGCGGTTGGGGAAGTGACACGCACCGATGTTGCGCAGGCCCAGGCCCGTGTGGCGCAAGCCAAATCCGATTTAGACCTTGCCAAGGCCAACTTGAAAACCAACCGCTCGCAGTACGAGCAGTTTGTCGGCCACGCGCCTGGAACTTTGGTTGAGCCGCGCTCGGAATCTAAACTGGTGCCGAGATCGCTAGATGAAGCCATAGGTATCAGCGCGCACGAAAACCCAAGCGTCGTAGCCGCGCTCTACAACGAACAGGCTGCTCGGTTTGCCATTGACAAAATTCGCGGCGAGCTTCTTCCAGAAGCACAGTTAGAGGCGACTTTTACGGAGCGCAAAGAACCCTCAACGACGACCAACGAAAGCGAGACGACATCGATTGTTGGGCGCGTCAGTGTGCCGATATACGAGCAGGGCATTGTCTATTCACGAGTCCGGCAAGCCAAGCATACACATATCTCGCGGATACAGGCGATTGAACAGGCGCGCGCCGCTGCCCAACAGGCCGTGGTGGCCGCATGGTCGCAATTGATGGCAGCGCGGGCGCAAATTATTTCCGACAAATCCCAGATCGAGTCCAATAAGACGGCGCTGGCCGGGGTGCGCGAGGAAGAAAAGGTTGGACAGCGGACGGTCTTGGACGTTTTGAACGCGCAGCTGGAACTTACGACGGCTGAAGTTCAATATGAGGGTACGAAGCGAAATTCGTTGGTTTTCGCCTACCAAGTTGTGCAAGCCATGGGCCGCTTGAATGTTGCCGAGGTCGGCGCCGTGAGTACCGTTTATGATCCAGCAGTCCATCTCGATGAGACGTCTGGAAAATGGTACGGCCTCGACATTACCCACGACGACAGCGGGCGCAACGAGCATTTTGAGGCCCATCCGGCATCAAACCGCCATACTCCGAAAAAGTAAGCGCAGGCAGTATTGCTTTTCAAGATTTGGGGTTTAGCTATGGTGCGGCATTCCCACTGCTCAGGCCCAAGTGTGTCAGCAACAGTGGCGGAATTTGCCTTGAGAGTGCCGTCCTTCGGGGATAACTCAAAGCTGCACATTGCCGGCCCAGCAGCAACCTGCCACGATCAGGGTAGAGTGGGTCGAGATGCAGGTGTGGTTCGGTCCCGTCAGGGGGGATCAAGCCTTATGAATGTTGACCTCGTACCCGTTGACGGTGCAAGAAAAACAGAAGGTGCGGTATGAAGGGTGCGGTACGATGAGACCTGATCCGGCGGCTGAGCCGAGCATGGAGGACATCCTCGCTTCCATTCGCAAAATCATCGCGGAAGATCCGCCGGGTTCGAGACCTGTGCCAGAGCCACGCGCGCAAACGCCGGCACCAGCCGCTAGCCGCGCTGTCGCGCGCGATGCTGAGCCCGTCTTTCAGCGCGCGTCTCCAGAGCCTTACCTCAGGCAGTCGCCGCGCCAGGAGCCGTTTCCGTCGTATCCTGCCGCGAACATGCCAGACTTTTCGCAGCCGTCATTCGTTGAGCCAGAGCTGCCGTCGCAGCCGCGCGCATTGAGCATTGACGATCAGCTCTCCGAACTCTTGGGTGACGGCGCCCAGCCGACGCCCGCCGCACCAGTTCCAGGGGCAAAGGCCCAAGGCATTTCAACCGGTCCGACGGCAGATTTCATTGCTAGAATGACGGCCCGCCCCGTCGAAGGCCCGCTGCCTATCGAAGAAGCCCCGCAATCTATTGCGCACGATATTCCTGCTAAAGCGGACACGCGGCCAGGATTCACGGTCTCACGCGCCGGCTTTGTGCCCGAGAGTACGCCAGCCCCGTCCACGCCAGATCCGTTCGAATTCAATCTGGGCCCGTCGCCGTTTGCTAGCTGCCCTTCCCATTTGCGCGAAGACCGGACGACGGTTGAAACATCGGATAGTGACCCAGCAGACTTAGGTTCGATAATCCCCGTCCGCCATTTTGCGGAGGAACCTGTATATGCGCCATCAATTGCAGCGCTGAACGCCGAACCTGAAAACACTATCGCGGCATCATCGTCTGCAAGCGCTGACATCAAGGCTCCTGATGTAAACCCGGTGCCTGCAATACTCGAAGCCGCACCGGCAATTGAACCAGAGGCACCGGTTGCGCATGGTCATGCGCCTGTTGAGACCGTGCATGCCGCTGCGGATGCTGAGCCCCCTGCGTCATTGAAAGAACTCTACGCGCCAGCCAGCGTTCGCGACGAAATTGTTGTCGAGGCTGAGCCGGCTGTTCACTTGCGCTCTGTTGCGCCACCTATTCTGCAAGCGCAGTTTGAGACGGTGACGGAGGATGCTCCTGACTTTCAAGACGCACCCACGCAGTCCATGACGGCGAATGGTTATGAGCACGCGCCGCAATCTCAAGAGTTGACGCAACGCTCCATGGAAGACACGGTTGCCGAACTGTTGCGCCCAATGCTGAAGACGTGGCTCGCCGAGAACATGCCGAAGATCGTTGAGCGCGCGCTTCGCAAAGAGATCGCGGAAAGAAATCTGATTGAGCACAAGACCGCAGCTGAATAATCCCAGATTTGAGAATAACTATTGATCAGCAAAACGGAGCACGAAAGCGTTCCGTTTGTTTAATTTTAACTTCAGAATGCCCGCATTTTGACGCGGCCGCCACAGGACCGCCTCGTATTGGCGCTAATGCAACACTCAGCGCGAAGGTTTTCAGTTCAACGTGTGGGTTTGATCTGGAATTCGCGCCCGCGATGAGAGCGATACGTGAGCGGGAGAAAAACTCATGATCATTCTCTTCCTACGAGCGGACCACACGGGGCAATAAACGGGGTGCCGGCGAGGTTCTGCGGTTTTTTCCGAGTACGCAGACGAGGTAAGCGTCATGACGACTATCAATGGGG
>JAYTQI010000249.1:0-4170 GCA_043746825.1 Hyphomicrobium sp.
TCTGTCACGAAAGCTTCGTGCTTCGCGCCGGTTGTTTGCATGAGCCAACGAAGATTATGGATCATGATGAAAACGCCATATGCTGCCCATAAATTATGCAAGTTGTGTTTTGCCGCCACGATCCCCAACCAATACAGCATTATTTTTAAGCTCCAGGCTCGGTCACTGTTGACCGTGCCGGAATTTATTGCTCTTCCCTGCCGTGATAAGCGGCAACAGATGCCCGGCGCTTAGGCAGAAGCGCTGATTTGGTGTCATGTGCCCATAAAACGAGCGCGGGGGGACGAGCATGGAGCAACTTCAACAAGGGTCAGACGTCTTATTTCTATTGATGGGTGCGATCCTCGTGTTCGCGATGCACGCTGGCTTTGCGTTTCTCGAAGTCGGAACGGTCCGGCACAAGAACCAAGTCAACGCGCTTGTGAAAATCCTGGTCGATTTTGCGATCTCAACCACGGTCTACTTCGCGTTCGGCTATTGGCTGTCTTACGGCATCAATTTTTATCATAACGCGGCCGCCATCAGCGGCAGCATGGGCTACGATCTCGTCAAATTCTTCTTCCTCGCGACCTTCGCGGCCGCCGTGCCCGCAATCGTCTCGGGTGGCATTGCGGAACGCGCCCGCTTCACGCCGCAGTGTGCCGCAACCGCGATGCTGGTCGGCCTTGCGTATCCGCTAATCGAGGGCGTGTTCTGGAACAAGAATTTCGGCTTCCAGGCGGGACTGTTCACAAAGCTACTTGGCGCTGAGTTCAAAGACTTCGCAGGTTCCATTGTCGTGCACGCCTTTGGCGGCTGGGCCGCGCTTGGCGCGGTTCGCCAATTGGGCGCTCGCCTTGGCCGTTACGATAAGGGCCGGGCCATATCGCCACCGCCATCTTCGATCCCGTGGCTCGCCATGGGTTCGTGGCTGTTATGCATTGGCTGGTTTGGTTTCAACGTCATGAGCGCGCAATCCCTGAAAACCATTTCAGGGCTAGTGGCCATGAACTCGCTGATGGCGATGTGCGGTGGCATTCTCGCGGCGCTCATTGTTGGCGAAAACGATCCAGGCTTCGTGCATAACGGCGCACTGGCAGGCCTCGTGGCGGTCTGTGCCGGTTCCGACGTCATGCACCCCATTGGCGCGTTGGTAACAGGCGCCGTTGCGGGCGTCGTGTTCGTCAAGATGTTTCACGTCTCGACCGCGAAATGGCAAATCGACGACGTTTTAGGTGTTTGGGCGCTGCATGGCCTGTGCGGGCTATGGGGTGGCATCGCCTGTGGCATCTTCGGGCTGACAGCGTTTGGGGGACTTGGCGGTGTGACGTTTGCCTCCCAGCTTGTTGGCTCAGTTGGAGGCGCTGCGTTTGGCTTCCTGGCTGGCACCGTCATCTACTGGGTGGTTGATCAGATGTTCGGCTTCCGCATGTCGGCGGATGAGGAACGCCAAGGCGCGGATCTCTCGATCCACAAAATCGGCGCCAACCCTGAAGACGATCTGCGTATGGGCCGGACTTGAAATTTCGTCATCAATCTCAAATCTCACAACAGCAAGCCGGATCCTTCGGGGTCCGGCTTTTTTTATTGTGCCGGAGATGTCTGCAACTTTGCCTGAAACGCAGATTGCATCAGGCGTGCGGCTGCTTGAGAGTGATAAGCATAAATAGATGCAAACGCGATGGCCGCGCCAGCGATGACATCGATCAGGAAGTGGCCGCCAACTGCAACGGCCGAGACGCAAACCAAAAAATTCCAAATGGCGAGGGGCACAAAGATATTGCGGCGTGCGCGCGTGCACCAGGCTAGCAGAATTGCGAAGATGGCGTGAAACGATGGTAGTGTGATCAGGCCTTCGGCATGATCGAGATCAAAAATATGCAGGGCGCCACTGCGTAGTGCGCGCACCGGCTCCAGATGCATGACGCCGAGGGTCTTATCGCCCAAAATTAGAAGATGGCTGGCGGGCTTGTGGAAGGCATAAGCCCCTTCTGCTGGCCAAATGGTCGAAAAGAACGAAACGACGAGCGCCGTCACCACAAACAGGAACAGGAATTCGCGCAGGTGCTCAAACTGTTTGGTGAGTGAGAGCAGAATGACAACCGCTGCCAACTGAATTATGCATGATTGATAAGCGGCAACCAGGACGTGGCTGGTCAATGGGCTATGACTCAACCAAGTGAGATGACTCATCCAGTCAAAGCCCATTGCTTGGTCTATTGCCGCGAACTCAGTGTCTCGGAGCGGGTAGGCCAGGGCCTGCAACGGATAATCCATGATCGCGAGCGGCGGCCCAACGACGAGCAAAAAAAGCAGCGCTTCAAGCATACTGCGGATGACCGGGTCAGGCCGGTAAGTGTTGTAGTAGGCGAGAATGGCTCCTAAGGCGGCGGCGATGGCATACGGTTGCACAAAGCTGCTAAATTTGAGCCCGATGCCCGTGTATGCGAGCCCAACGGCAGAGATCGCAATGCTGATAGGCAGCAAGAACCAGACTTTCGGCCCGAGTATCGAAGAACCCATGATTGATCGAACCCGCCAAGGCATATCAAGTCTCCTGCAACACCCACGCCACCCTGGCATCACCTAGTAGCCCAATGATGTTAAGATCCAGTTTCTGATTGTGGCTGCAACCGGCTATGACATGACTCCCTGATAATCTCTGCAATCCCGCGCCAGCTGTGCTTGAATGCGGCATGCCGAAGGGTGCGCTAAAATTTATGGCTTTGCTGATCGTTGGGCTCGTGGCCATTGCGGTCGAGTTTGTTCTCGGAGCCAGCAGTTTCACGGGCTGGATTGCCCGCAATATTCCAAATCCCAAGAATGCGCCGTTCGTGATGGGGTTTGGGTTGTTTGCTGCATTCACCGCACTGTTTGCCAAGGCCTTTGAGCGTCAAAACGTGGAAGCATCCAGCGATGGATCAACCCGAATCTTATGGGTGTGTGTGGCAGGCTTTATCGCCGCTGCGTATTGGTTTGCGACGACGAGTGGGGGAAAGGTTTGAGCTTAAGCGTCAAACTCGTTCTTTTCCGCGTGACCAAGATTGAGCGGGGCGGTATTGCGGTCGAGATGTCCTAACCTACGGTCCGCCGACATGCCCTCCCCCCTCCACACCCTCACCTCCGGCGCCATCCTGTCGCCGTTCACGCAGCTGCGCCGCTTGCTCTCCGAAATTCCGTCGGGGCATGAAAAACCCATTGAACTCACCATTGGCGAGCCGCGCGAGGCCATGCCAGATTTTATCGCCGCTAAGCTCAATGAAGCAGCAGTGCTGTATGGCAAATATCCGCCGATCAAGGGTTCGGACGAATTACGGTTGGCCATCGCTGCGTGGGCCCGTAAGCGTTATCAGATCGCGGGCGGGCTCGATTCGGCGCGCGAAATTTTAGCGCTCAATGGTTCGCGCGAAGGTTTGTTTTTCGCATGTCTACCAGCGGTTGGACGCAAACAGGTCGAGGGCCGCCCCGCCATACTGATGTGCAACCCGTATTACTCGGCGTATGTGGCGGGCGCGCTTGGGGTTGGCGCAGAGGCTGTCTATCTCAACGTCACGAAAGCCACTGGCTTTCTGCCAGACCTCGACGACATCGCGCGCGATGAAGCCCTCATGGTGCGCACCTGTGCGCTGTTCATCTGCTCACCCGCCAATCCGCAAGGTGCGGTCGCGTCCCGCGCCTATATCGAAAAGGCGCTCTGTCTCGCCCGCACCCACGACTTCATGCTGTTTCTGGACGAGTGTTACTCAGAGATTTACACGCTTGATGCCCCGACCGGGGGGCTGGAAGTTGCAGCGGCGACGCCGGAGCGTTTCAAAAATCTGGTTGTGTTCAATTCGCTCTCAAAGCGTTCGAACCTGCCGGGCCTGCGATCCGGCTTCTGCGCGGGTGACGCGGCCTTCCTCGAAACCTACGGCGAAATCCGCAATATGTGCGCACCGCAGGTTCCGGGGCCTGTGCAACACGCTTCCGCCGCCGCTTGGAGCGATGAAGCGCACGTCGAGCGAAATCGCGCCTCCTACCGAGAGAAGTTCGCCATCGCTGATGACGTCTTAGGGACTCGTTTTGGATACACCCGGCCGGCTGGCGGGTTCTGCCTTTGGCTCGACATGAGCCAAAATGGCGGCGGCGTAGAGGCGGCGGTAACCTTATGGAAACGTAAGGGCGTCAAGGTGATACCCGGTAGCTTCCTGG
>JAYTQI010000250.1:0-4167 GCA_043746825.1 Hyphomicrobium sp.
GGGCCGGATCCCCAAAATGCAGAAGACGATGCCCTGGCGGATTTGAGCGAAGCCCGGGCGCTGCGGGGAGCACATAACGCTGAGAACGCTGCGGCTGCATTCTTGGTTTGTGAGAGACTTCGCATATCACAATCAGATGTCAGACGTGGATTGAACTCCTTCCCCGGACTTCCCCACCGCATGGAAGAGATTGGCCATTTGGTGACACTTGGCAGCAAAGTTCTCTTCATCAACGACAGCAAAGCGACCAACGCCGATTCAACGGAAAAGGCACTGCTATCGTTTCCGAAGGACGTATTCTGGATTCTCGGCGGCACCCCCAAAAACGGTGGCATCGAAAGCTTGCGCGATTATTTCCCAGGGATTGTCCGTGCCTACGTGATTGGCGCGGCGGCGCAAGAATTTTCCGATACACTCGACGGCGACGTCGCGATCATCCCGTGTGGTACGCTCGATGTTGCAGTCGCCCGTGCGTCCGCTGATGCCGCAGCATATGCACGGGGCGAAGCGATGTTGTTATATAATGTGCAAGGATCGATGGGTGTGGGCACACTCCTAACAGGGACGAAACCACACCCTGCCGCCTCAAGTTCCTCCCAACCTGTCGTATTGCTCTCACCCGCCTGCGCCTCTTACGATCAATACAAAAATTTCGAAATCCGCGGCGATCACTTTCGCGCACTCGTTTCAGCGCTGCCGGGCATAAACATGAGGGTGCGGACATGAAAATTTCGCGCGCCGATAAAAGCCGGTTTGCCGCCTGGTGGTTCACGGTCGATCACCTGTTGCTCTCTGCTATCCTAGGCTTGATGATGCTCGGCCTCGTGCTATCTCTTGCAGCCTCTCCAGCCATCGCGCTCAAGAAAGGCTTGCCAACTTATTATTTCGTAGAACGCCACGCGCTATTCTTGAGCCTCGGTGCGCTGATCATGATCGCAGTGTCGTTTTTCTCGCCCTCCGGTGTGCGCCGCCTAGCCCTGGGGCTCTTCGTAGTAATGCTGGCGGCGATGGCATGGGTACTTTTCTCAGGTCAAGAGATCAATGGCGCTAAGCGCTGGCTATCAATCGCTGGCCATTCATTCCAGCCTTCCGAATTTGCCAAGCCCGCCTTCATCGTCTTGATCGCGTGGCTGTTTGCCGAAAGCGCAACGCGGCGCGATGTGCCAGCGCTGCCTATGGCCATCGGTGTCTGGGCGCTATTTGCAATCTTACTCATCACAGAGCCGGATGTCGGCCAAACCGTGTTGGTATCAACAACCGCTGGCGCGCTCTATCTGATGGCGGGACTGCCGCTGATTGGCGCGCTGGGACTTGTGCTTGTTGGAAGCGGCGGGTTGTGGCTGGCCTATCAAAATTTTGGCCACGTGCAATCGCGCCTCGACCGGTTTTTCTCACCACTTCCGTTTGAGAACTTCCAGGTTGATCGCGCCATGCAATCCTTTTCCGAAGGCGGCCTTTTCGGTCGCGGGCCGGGCGAGGGCACCATCAAATCCATCCTGCCGGACGCGCACACGGATTTTATTTTCGCGGTGGTCGCGGAAGAGTACGGCGTTATCGCCTGCCTCGTACTGCTGGCCATGTTCGCCTTCATCGTGCTGCGCGCCCTCATTCGCGCAACCGAAGAACCACAGGCCGCTGACCGCCTCGCCATCCAAGGTTTGGCCATCGTGTTCGGGCTGCAGGCTCTCATCAACATGGGGGTCAACGTTGGCCTCTTGCCGCCAAAGGGCATGACATTGCCGTTTATTTCGGCGGGTGGATCGTCACTGTTGGCGCTGGCCGTCACAGCCGGTATGCTGCTGGCCTTGACGCGCCGCCGGCCTGATGCCGCGCGCCTCAAAAAGCCGCGATTGGTCCCGACCATCGAGGACATGGAATTCGAGAGGCCCGCCGGTTCACGATGACAGACAAGGCGTCCGTAATGCTGGCGGCCGGGGGCACCGGTGGTCATCTGTTTCCGGCTTATGCTTTGGCCGAAGAATTGGCGCGCCGTGGCGTTGCTGTCGATCTCATCACGGATATGCGCGGTGATCGTTACGGTGCTGGGTTTCCGGCGCGTGCCGTTTATCAAGTGCCCGCTGCGACGCTTGCTAGCCGGACACCCGTTGCTGCCGTTCAAACGGCCATTGCGTTGGCGCGTGGCACGAAAGCCGCGCATGCCATTATAGGCAAAGTCAAACCGTCCGTTGTCATTGGGTTTGGCGGCTATCCGACGTATCCACCGCTCGTTGCAGCCCGCCTGCGTCGTGTCGCAACACTGGTCCATGAACAGAACTCCGTGCTTGGTCGCGCTAACCGGTTGCTCGCCAAGCGTGTGACGGCGATTGCCACGTCGTTTGAGCGCACAAAATATCTCGACGATGATTTGATCACGAAGTCCCGCTTCACGGGCAATCCGGTGCGCCAAGCGGTCGTCGCGGCAGCTGCGCGAGCGTTCGAACCAATTTCAGTCTCTGGCCCCATTCGTTTATTGGTGTTTGGCGGCAGTCAAGGCGCGCGCTTCTTCTCAGTCTCACTCCCACCCGCTCTGGCCGCGCTACCGCAAGACTTAAAATCGCGCTTACAGGTCGTCCAACAGGCGCGGGAGGAAGATATTGCGCGGGTACAGCAGGCATACGCGCAATCCGGCATCACCGCCGAGGTCGCGCCGTTCTTCAAGGACTTGCCGGTTCGTATGGCGGCCGCTCACCTGATCATTGGCCGGGCCGGAGCCTCGACGGTCGCGGAATTGACCGTCATCGGCCGCCCATCGTTGCTGGTGCCGCTGCCCCATGCCCTCGATAACGACCAGCTCAACAATGCCCTGCGTCTTGCCGAATCAGGGGGCGGCTGGTGTATCGAGCAGAAGGACTTGACGGGTGACCGGCTCACTGTGGAAATCGCCCGCTTAATCACAAATCCGCCAGCGCTTGCGGCGGCGGCAGAGGCCGCTAAAAGGGCGGGGCGGCCGGATGCCGTGGCTCGGCTCGCAGACTTCGTGCTTGAGTTGGCCAGTGGCCGCAGGATATAGCCGCCAAGTTACACAGTATCTGCCGCCAACGCTGCTCAAGGAACGACGTCTTATGCAAATGCCGCGCGACATTGGCCCCTTCCACATCATCGGCATTGGCGGCATCGGCATGAGCGCGATTGCCGAAATTCTGGTCGCCAAGGGTCACACCGTCCAAGGCAGCGATCAGAAGGAAAGCGCTAACGTCAAGCGTCTGCGCGCCAAGGGCATCCGCGTGTTTGTTGGCCACGATGCAGTTAACCTAATCGGCGCGCGCTACGTGGTGATCTCAACCGCCGTCAAGCCCACGAACCCTGAGCTGCAGGCGGCGCGCAGTAAAGAGCTGCCCGTCATTCGCCGCGCCGAGATGCTGGCCGAGCTGATGCGGCTCTATTCAACGGTTTCGGTCACTGGCACCCACGGCAAGACGACGACAACCTCACTGCTCTCGCATATTTTCTCGGAAGCTGGTGAGGAACCGACCGTCATCACCGGCGGCATCATCAACGCCTGGGGCTCGAATGCGCGGCTCGGCCAGGGCAAATGGATGATCGTAGAGGCGGATGAGAGCGACGGCACATTCACGCGCCTGCCAACCGAGATCGGCATCGTCACCAACATTGACCCCGAGCATCTCGATTACTTCGGCTCGGTCGAGGCCATGCATCATGAGTATGAGACGTTTCTGAAGAACATCCCGTTCTTTGGCCTCGCGGTCGTGTGCATCGACCACCCGGTGGTGCGCGATATGGTCGGCCGTTTGGAATTGCGCCGTGATGGCCGCCGCCTTCTGACCTATGGAGCGAGCAAGGATGCAGACATCATTCTTGAGTCCATGAAGATCGATGGCAACTCCACGATTTTCGACGCGAGTGTTGGCGCATCTGTCAAAGGCGGCGCGCGCAAGCTCACCCAGTGGTCGGTGCCATTGCCCGGTGCCCATAACGCTCTAAATGCTTTGGCGGCGATTGCGGTCGCGACAGAAGCCGGGATTGATGATGCCAAAATCCGCACCGCTATGGCAGGGTTCTCGGGCGTTAAGCGCCGCTTCCAGCTGACCGGCGAGTGGAACGGTGTCGCGATCTATGACGATTATGGCCACCACCCCGCTGAGATTTCGGCCGTGCTGGCAGCCGCGCGGGGTGGCACCAAGGGGCGGGTCATCGCCATCGTTGAAC
>JAYTQI010000251.1:0-1864 GCA_043746825.1 Hyphomicrobium sp.
TCGGCCAAATCGGCAGTGGCTTTTTGCACTGGAATGCGGATCAGCGCTTCCTTGCCTGTGGTGCCGGCCCCTTGCACCTGAATATCGCCAATGCCTAGCCCATCCAACTTCGTGCGCAAAGCCCCAACATCGAGTGACGCAGACTTGGACTGCACTTCCATCATCGAGCCACCGTTGAAATCGACGCCGAAGTTGAGGCCCCGCGTCATCAATAGAATGGCAGAGAGAATAGCCAGGGCCCACGACAGTCCGACGAAGATGTAGCGCTTCTCGATGATCTTCCACTTGGTGCCGTGCGGGAAGAAATCAACGCCTTTGAACAAGTTCATGTGCGGGCCATATTGTAAGAGAGCGGGGCTTCAATTTTCTTGGTCTTTTGGGCTGCCAGCCACCACGCCACCAGCAGGCGCGTGATTGTGAAGGCGGTGAAGACCGTGGTCATAATACCGAGCGTCAGCGTCACGGCGAAGCCGCGGATCGGGCCGGAACCCAGCCAGAACATCACCAGGCCTGCGATAAAGGTCGTGAGCTGACTATCGATGATGGTGGCGTAAGCGCGCGAGAACCCTTGTTCGATGGCCATAATCGGCGTTTTTCCCGCGCGCAACTCTTCGCGGATGCGCTCATAGATCAGCACGTTGGCGTCCACTGCCATGCCGATGGTCAACACCACGCCCGCGATGCCGGGCAGCGTCATGGTTGAGCCCAACAACGACATGATGCCAAGCACAAGCACAACGTGCATAGCCGCGCCGATGACGGCAAAGAAGCCAAACAGGCCATAGGCAAAGATCATAAAGGCCGCAACGCCGAGCATGCCAATCAGAGCGGCGCGCTTTCCGGCATCAATGGAGTCTTGCCCTAGGCTGGCGCCGACGACGCGTTCTTCCTGAACCGACAGCTTGGCTGGCAATGCGCCGGAGCGCAATTGCACGGCCAGCTTGTTAGCGCTGTCAACGGTGAAGCTTCCTGAAATCTGGCCTGTGCCGCCGAGGATCGCATCGCGGATAACTGGCGCAGACAAAACTTTCTCATCGAGAACAATTGCGAAGCGGCTGCCGACGTGGTCCTTCGTGTAGTTGCCAAACTTCAAAGCGCCACGCTGATTGAAGCGGAAGTTGATGACCGCCTCGCCGTTACGGCTGTCAAAGCCCGGCTGCGAATCGACGAGATCGTCGCCCTGCACCACCGGATCCTCTTTCAGCAGATACGCCTGCTCTTCACGCTCTCCGGCTGCGGCTTCATAGACCTTGTAGCCCTGCGGCACGCGCGTCAGCTTGGCGTCTTCGACGGAGACCGTGGGATTGAGTTCATGGAACGTCAGCTTGGCAGTCGAACCAATTAACGCCAGGAGGTCTTTGGTATCTTCTACGCCCGGCACCTGCACCAAAATGCGATCTGTGTTCTGGCGGACGATATTGGCTTCCTTGGTGCCTGAGCCGTCTATACGCGAGCGAATAACTTCGATCGCGGAAGCGACCGCGTTGGCGATACGGTTTTGAATGCCCTGCTCGGTGGGGGTGAGCAAAATCGTGCCGAGGTCCGCGCCCTGCTTGACCTCTATGTCAAAGGCGCTTTGGCCAGAAATGGCGCTGCCAACACTCTGGATCAGCTTGCGCAAATCTTTGAGCGCCGGATCTGTCTGCTCTGGCTGCGAGAGTTTGACCTGAACCGAATTGCCATCAACGCCAAGTGCTGTAAATCCAATTTTGGCATCAAGCAACGTCTTGCGGGCATCCGCGCGCAAAGTTGACAGCCAATTCTTGCGGACTTCGGCGGTGTCCATCGACATCAGCAAATGCGCGCCGCCACGCAAATCGAGACCAAGGCCGATTTTGTTTTGCGCGAAGTTAGGCAGCTTCTC
>JAYTQI010000252.1:0-1862 GCA_043746825.1 Hyphomicrobium sp.
ATGTTGACTTCGCCTGACTTGCCCATGAGGCGCTTGTAAGCGTCCATGATCGAGACGCGCGCCTCATCCGCTGTCAGGCCTGCAAACACAAAGCGGCCAAGCAGCGGTATTGTGACCGAACCTCCCGCGTCAACCACGTGTTCGCCGGTAAGGTCCAGCCGCTGGTAAAATGTGCGGACATCGGCCGTCATCCCTGCATCGGCGCCTTGGCCAAGATCAAGCTGCTCGAAAAAGCTGATCTGGATCTTGTCTCCGATCAAAAGCTCGTCGCTCGCTTCCGATGCGCGGGGAGCAGCGCCGCCGCCAAGCTTGATCTCGCTTCCAGACGCAGCGTTTTGCGGACCGGCAGGCATTAGTTTCGGGGTGTCCGCTGCTGCCACGAGGTCTGGCGCCTGAAGGCCATCTCCCGCGATTGACGCCGCCGGCGTCAGAAGACCTGCAAAAGCAATCGCTGAGGCTACAGCCATTCCCGTTAGGCGGTCAGCGTTGGCTATTTGAAAGCGATTACGGACTGTCAATTTTATGGACATGGCGTTTCTCCAAGTCTTGTCATTATGGCCGCAGCAGCGGGCCGGGTTGCGTCATCAGTGTTGCCGGGAGGATTTCTTCCTGTTCACGAAAATCCTCGAAATGGCGGGGAACCTTGGCAGGCGACTGGACATCAGCGTTGCGGCCGTTCGTTGCCCGATGCGCGGAAGCGAATGTCAGATAGACGATCCTTCCAAGCGTGCTTTCCAGAAAAAACATCGCCGTGACCGCGCAAAGGGCGCAGGCAATCAAATGACCATACCCGTAATAAATCTGCCCAAAATAGATCGAGACGAGCGTGAATATTATCTGCGCGGCAAAAAACAATATTTGAAGCCCGAGAAACATGGTCTGGCGATCGAGAAAAAGCACGATGGACGCGCAGGCGACAAACATGAACTGGAAGAAGGCAGACAGGATTCCGAGCCGGTAAACGCCAAGCTGGCTGTAGTGCAGCCCGAGCCAGGATACAGTTGAGGGAGACAGCAAAATTGCAAGCGCGCAAAGGGCGCCCAGTGTCAGCAGCACGCGATAGATTGTGCCATAGGTCTGCGTCTCAAGTTTTTTGGCAAGCTTTTCGATACGGCTCAGCGGGGCCTGCGCCTCGATCGAATCGAGCAGCTGGCGGCTGTTTTCAAAGAATGATGTTTCAATAGCAGTGACGAAAAGGCCAAGCGCCGGGATCATGACGAGATAAGCGAGGAACATCGCGCTGTCGTAAGCTGGCGCGCTGACCAGGCCATTGGACAGCCGGACTTGGCCGGGTCCAAACCACATGATCCATTTGTCTGACCAAACGGCAGCGATGGAGAAAAACGAACCCGCCGCCAGCATCCAGTGCTGCCGCAATCCCGCGCCGAGCTCCGCAAGCTGCTCGCCCAGACTCCCTATCTGGTCCGGGAATGCCAGGAAAATCCTGCTTGCCAGCACAAAGAACACGATCGACAATCCGCAAAGGAACATGACGATCATGACCGGCGTGCCCATGCCATGGCGGGCGACCCATATGGTGCCAACAATTGAGACCAAGAGGCCGACCGCGAATCCTGCGGTAATGCCCCTGTAGTCGCGGACAGCGCCGCAAAAGGCGAGCGTCGGCCAAATCAAGGATATCGCCGCTGTTGAGCCAACCGCTATAATCAAGTCGTAGGGCGCAAGCTTGAACACAAGCATGTGGAGCGCCAAGGCCGCCCCGGCAGATAGCAGGCTTCCGACAGCCAGCGAGGCGAGAAAACGGGAGCGAACTTTTGTGAAGGAATGCCGGTACATGTCATTCGAGGCAAGCCTTACCGATACATTCACCGCAGGCGCTGTTGCAAAGAGCGAAATCGCGA
>JAYTQI010000253.1:0-4130 GCA_043746825.1 Hyphomicrobium sp.
AGCGCGATAACAAACCTGATCATGAGAAGCCTTTCGGGCGTGGGGAGCTAAAGCCTCTTAACCCTGAGCGCTTTTACCATGACGGCTGGCCGCGCTCACTCTTCGCACAATACTGAGAATATAGCACAGTAGCGTTGCGCTGTCGAATTACAAAATATGGTGAATAGTGAACAGTCCATCTACTGTGCGTTCCCGGAAGAAGCTACGTGCGCAGCGCGATGCGAATATCCGGGGTCACGTAGGTTGCCTTGAATCTCAGTCATGCTGATAGAACGTGATCCCGGATCTGCTTTGGCCTTACGGCCGACTTCGTCCGGGAACGCACATGTGGAAATTATTCAGCGCATCACGCCGCCTTCGCGCTCGGTCGCACGACTTTCAGCGCCTCCTCGTGTTTGTCCTGCGGTGCGCCCCAGAATTTGGCGAGGGAGGGGCCCGTTGAAACGCGCCGGTCGCGGAAGATAAAGCACCACACCTCGTGCAGCCAGACGCGCCGGCCAATACGCGCGTACCAGCGCATGCCGTGACG
This sequence comes from Hyphomicrobium sp., assembly GCA_043746825.1. Lineage (GTDB taxonomy): Bacteria > Pseudomonadota > Alphaproteobacteria > Rhizobiales > Hyphomicrobiaceae > Hyphomicrobium_B. The sequence continues at coordinate 530 of JAYTQI010000253.1, forward strand.
GGCCACAGGATCACGATTGAAGTACGTCCGCATCAAAGCCTTAGGGCGCGTTTGGATCAGCACTTCGATCACCTTGACCCACAAAAATGACCGCCACGCAGGGACATGCCGGTTGGCGAGCACCTGATGTTTATAATCCCAGCGCCGGGCGTCGAGCTGAATGACGGGGCGGTCTTTTTCACCTGCAAAAAACGGCGTCCAGCGGTGCGGTGTGACATACAGCGTGATGATTTGATCGGGATCGTAAATCAAAAGCTGGCGGAAGATTTTGAAATAATCGCGGTCGCGTTCTTCGTTGAACCCAAACACGCACGACATCAGCGACAACATGCCGTGTTTGCGCAGCAGCTGAATGGCCTCGCGGTCGGTCTTAGTGGTGCTACCTTTGCGCACCTTCTCCAGCGTGGCGTCGTCGGTGTGTTCCATGCCGATCAGAAAGCGCTCGAAACCTGCTTGGCGATAGAGATGCAGGATATCGGCGTCGCGGACGATGTCGTCGGCGCGCAGTGTTGCGATCATTGTCACCTTGACGTTCTCCGCGATGATAGCTTCCAGTAAGGCCCGCCAAGCTTTTTTTGATGTCGTCGGATTTTCATCCGCCCAAGAAATCATTGTGACGCCGTGCTCGCGATAGAGGCGGCCGATTTCCGCCGCGACCTTTTTCGGATCGCGATGCCGCCAGCGAGTCCAAAAGCCGCGCTGACCGCAATAGCTGCACAAATGCGGGCAGCCGCGCGAGAACTGGATGACGACGCCGCGCTTTCCGCCGTAATAGCTATAGCGGGCGTGATCGATGAGTTCCCAACCGACGCGGTAGTCATCGAGTTTTTGGATCATTGGCGCGGCTTGCGTGGCAAACGGTACACCAGCTTTGCGAAAGGCGATGCCGGGGATGGCGACGAGCGACTGGCCATCAGCAATCGCTCGAATCAATCGCCGTGCCGTCTCCTCACCTTCACCGCGCACGATTGCCGCGACCTCTGGGCATTCCTCCAGGCACTCTTTCCAATGATAGGTCGGGAAAATGCCGCCGTAGATAATCGGTACGTGGGGCAGGAATGTTTTCAATTGCTGTAGAATTTCGCGAACCGTTGGATGCGCCGAGGTCGAACCGTTGTGGCCAATCAAGATCGCGTCAGGCGAACGCCGGATGGCTTCGTCAACGATCACGTCAATCCTCAAGTTATCGACATCGCCATCGAGCAGCGAGACCTCGTGGCCATCGTCAATCAAAGGCCCGCCAATGGCCAACAAGCCGAGCGGCGGCAACATCTCGCCCGGCATCCGCGATCCAATCGACTGATGCGGTGGATTGATGATGAGAATACGCATGACCTCACCCCCTCACTTCAAACTCGACAAGCGGCGCGCCAGGAGACGCACCGCAAACGCCATGATCGTGGTCACCTCTTGAGGGATCGACGCCGCGATCAGCGTCTGGACGAACAGCGTCGTGCGGGGGTCACGGCGGCTGATGTCAGGGCACGTGTCGTTAGACAACAGGTCCTGGCTTTTGGGCGGGGCAGGCTGAGTGCGCGTGCTACCCGTTCGGCCTTGTGCAGATCGCGGCGTCATCTCGGTGGTCCCTTCGGTTGAGCTCCCCAGCCACGATCAGTCTTGCCCCTCCTCGCAACGCTGCGCCTCCGGCCTTTTCAGGCTTTTTCAGCGCAAAACCGCCGCCCAGTGCCTTGCGGGCGCCTCAGATGTGCGGATATGTGAGGGTTGATCATTCAACGTGGACTGCATTCAAAGCCATGACCTCAGCCAAGCCTGCCAAGCTCACAACTGAGGACAGTCAGGCGCTGTCGCAGCGTTTGCGCGAAGAGCTGGCGCGGCGGCGCATGACCCGGCAGGGCTTAGCGGATGCCGCCAAGATCAGCATCTCGACGCTTGAGAAAGTTTTGGCGGGGCGGCGGGGATTTACGCTCGCAACCATCGTGCGGCTGGAGGAAGGCCTCGGCGTCGGCTTACGCGACAAGCCGGTTTCAAAAACCAACGGCGCGGCAGTAGCTAACGGCACAGCGCCAGACGAGCTTGGCAACTACAGCCGACCCGCTGTAACATGGCTTGAAGGTAGCTATTTGACCGTGCGTCCGTCATTCGGTGATCGCGGCACGTTGTACGCCTATCGCACCGACATCGCATGGGATGAGGAAACCAGCCGGCTTATCTTTATTGAAGCCGAGCGCGTCGATCGCGATTATGTGCAGTTTGGCAGCGTCGCGGTGCCGCATCAATCGGGGCACATCTATCTCGTCACCAACCGGCACGGCCAACACCGCATGATTGTGGTGGCGCGCCCAACGATCAAAGGCGAAATGCACGGGTTGTTGACCACACTCAGGTCAGGACAAGGCTCGCACCTCTCACCAGTCGCGACGCCAATTGTTTTGAAGCTTTTAAAGAGCGGCGAGAAAGTCAGTTTCGGGCGTATTGCGCGATCCCACGCGGCCTATGTAGCCTATTGTGCGCTGCTCAAGAAAACGCTTGACGACAATTTCGCGGCTTTTTTTACGGCTTGAGTGTCATCCTGGCCGGAGATATCGCGCCAGCGCGATTTTAACGAGCCGGGACCCAGCCTGCCTGTTGTGACAGTGGGTCTCGGATCTCCAGATTTGCGCGCGGGCAAATCCTCTGCCCGGGATGACAACTCGGACAGGCTCTAAGCCCGCACCGCAACTTTCACAGTTTGCGGCTGGCCTGACGTCGTGCCGACGAGATCGGCAACGACGACATCGAAATTGGCGGTCGATGTTTCCGTACCATCATGCGCGAACAACACGCGCCCACTTTCAAGATCAGCCTGGGTGAAGTTGATCACCGGCGTTGCGGGAGAGGCCACTAAAGCCACAAAGCCATTGCGGGTATTGGAAACCGTGAATTTCAGATCTGTGGCTTTGTCATCGGGATCAAGGGCTGACAGATCATCAAGCATAATGCGCACAAAACGCCCTTTATCGACGGCAATATCGAGATCACCTGCGAGCGACGGCGGCACGTTGCGGACTTTGGCGGTGAGGTCTGCGCCTTCTTCCATGGCGAGTCGGCCGTATTTGACATTGCCGCTGACAGAGCCCGTGGAACGAATAGTGATGAGCTGCTTGATCCGCACCTCACCTTGCATCGTGCCTTGGATCTCGGCGGTGCCGGCGTTGACTTTGCCGTAGAGGCGCCCGCCAGGGTGGACAATGAGGCTCTCGGCCGCGAGGTCGCCCTCGACGTAGCCATAGACTTCCATGCGCTTGCAGTTTTTGATCTGCCCTTTAAGGACCGTGTCTTCGCTGATAATCAAAACGCCACGATTGTCACTCATGCGCCCACCCCTTCAAATCCACGCCATTCGCCACCCCAAATATCGCCCGGAAATGTGTCAGCTTATCGGCTGTCTTGCAACCGGCAGATAGGGGCCTGAGCTAGCGCCGTGGCCGCCTGCCAGCCAAAAGCGGCATGAAGGCGAACAGGACAAACATGGCAAGAGAAATCGCGCCGTCAGGCGTCGTAAAATGGCCGAGCCACTTATCGAAGGTCCAGCCGCGGATCAAGCTCGACAAGCCGGCTTCCGCAAGCATAAGGCAGGTGAACCCTATGACCCCTATGGCCA
>JAYTQI010000254.1:0-4129 GCA_043746825.1 Hyphomicrobium sp.
TTTTTTCGCAATTTCGTTCGCCTCGGTGTTGCGCGGCATTTCACGGAAAGTCTTGAAATGATGCGTGCCCTTCCAGGCCTCGACCTCTTGCTTGTGGCACTCGGCACAGGCATTCGGACCGACGGTCTTGGCCGGATCGGACGCAGCTGAGCCGTACGTCGCGAAGCCGCAAAATATCAGTAAGCCAAAGAGATTGAGCACAGAAGACCGGAGAGTGGCCCCGTGCCCGAAACTGATCGACCGAAGTCTATGCGCTGCGTTTCTCACTTAGTTTCAACCACCTGCATCGGCTGTTCCCGGCGGTTACGGGCGCGATCACCAGTAAGTTGGCGCATCTGCCGGGTGGAGGGCACAGCGAGCCAACCCTTCGCCCGGGTGAGTACGCTTTCTTCGACGGTGTTGTCGATGGCCGGCATGAAGGGATCCGCGTAGCAATTTGCGCCAATGTGCGCCGCGATTAATTTGATCGCATCGACCATTGCCGGTGCGCCGCAGGCATACAGAACATCGGTGCGAAACAAGCGCGGCAGATAGTCGGTCGGCCGGCCCGGCATCACCGCTTTAGTCAAGTTTTGCGGCGTGCTGCAGATAGGCGCGACGAGCACATTGGGGAAGCTGGCCAGCTTCACGAGAGCTGGGGCCATATAGAGTGACTCGATGGTGCGGCCGCCAGCGATGACCATCATTCTGCGCTCCGGGTTCTCGCGCAGCGCAGCGACGGCGATGGACCAAATCGGCGCAAAGCCTGTGTTCGTGGCCACGAGAATTAACCGGCCTCCCAAATTAGGCCGGAAATACGCCGAGCCGAAGGGCCCTGTCAGCTGCACCCGATGGCCCAGCTTTATGCGCTTGCCGAGCGATGAGGAGACGCGCCCATCCTCCATGCGCCGGACATGGAACCAGACCGAGCGGCTCTTCGGTTTGCCACCCATAGGATGAGTGATGCTGTAGGGACGGCTCGGGTGGCCGCTGAATCGCAACTGTGCATATTGCCCCGCATGATAGGGCAGTGCGCCGTCCGTCCTGATCCCGACTTCCATGACCTCGGGCGATAGATGGCGCAATGAACTCAGTACGCCTTCGACGGTACGGACCCCCGGCGGCTGGCCGTTCTCAATCACCACATCGCCAGCAATACGGCACTGACAGGCATGAACGATGCCCGGCTCGGAGCCTTCGCCGCCCTGTACTTTGCCGGACACCAGCCGCACGCAGCAAGTGCCGCAGTGGCCGGCGCGGCAGTCATAGGGCAGGTCGATGCCGTTGCTTAGAGCGGCGTCCAGCAGCAGTTCGCCGCGGCGCGCCAGAAAGCATTTGTCATTTATAGTAATCTGGTGGCTTCTTGCCATCATCTCATCCCGGTAAGCTTCAAGTCCCCCAACTAAGGCCGGTCAGTGTGACCCGCCGTCGCTATGTTCTCTGGGTTGTTCATCAACGCAAACGTCCCGGATCTGAAACGCCAACTCTCATCAATCGGCGGTGGCAAACGCCGATTCTTCGATCATCCGCCGCTTTGCTAAACCCCAATCGAGAATCAGTGCCGAATACCTAAACAATGCGGAAACCCATATTCTGCTGTTCTTCCATCATGGTGCAGACAATGACCGTTTCATGGCCTCGCCAAACGAATTAAAAAGTGCTCTGAATAGAAATTCCCATATTGAGCAGATAGCCGTAGAGATTTCAGAGACCGGCCAATTCGCGCTGCGTAAAAGCGTTACCATCAGAGAATGACTAATGACGAGAATATTACGAGGGCACTGTGAACTTAGACTGGCGACGCATAATCATTTGTGAAGCCAAATTCATTTGAGAAATGCATTAAATCGAGTTTGATTATTTCGAAAAAGTCAGAAGTTCAAATGTCATTCGTCTCAAGTTATTCAATATAACCGGTCATATCACGGCCCATTTTCCGGTTTAGTTCACCAGCAATTCCGCACAGCGGCCGAGCGCCGGTTTTGTGCGAGCAATAAGAGGTGGCATGCCACCCTGAGATGCATGGGGGAAGGGTGAGGCGATGAGGCGATTGTCAATAATTTGGATTCTGTCATGCGCTTTCGCGAGCGCGATTCTGATGCAAGCAGTATTCCTTGGCCAAAATGCTGTCGCCGAGTCCAATGAAGCAGAGCAGGCGCAACCCGCACAAGCCAAGTCCGGGCCGAAACGCTCGAAGGATAAAGCCGCAGATGAACTGTCCGAAACCGCGAACGCCAAGTCCGATGTCCACAACGGTCTCAACGGCGAAATTCTCTATCCCACCGCTTCGAAATGCGGCGAGTGCCATAAACAGATTTACGAAGAGTGGTCTTCGTCGAGCCATGCCAATGCGTCGATCTCACCGATGTTCCACAAGTTCGAACAGAAGTTTCAGGATCTGACTCAAGGCACGGTCGGCACCTTCTGCGTGCGCTGCCACCAGCAGGTCGGCACCCAGCTCGGCGAGAGCCGCGAAACACCGCTTTGGGAACGCAGCCAGATTTCCCGCGAGGGCGTGACCTGCATCACCTGCCACCGGGTTAAGGAGCAATACGGCAAGGTCAACGGCGAGCGCCGGGTCGAGCCAGGCAAGATCTACGAGCCGGTCTACGGTAGCGGTGAAAAAAGTGTGCTCAAAGACGTCCTTGCCGACAAGGAGACATACTCCGTTAAAACCAGCGCTGACGGGCGCGGCAACGATATCCACAAGGGCATGATAACGAACGGCCAAATCACCAAATCGGAGTTCTGCGTCAGCTGTCATCAGGTCGCGGTCAATCTGGGCATCAAGCTGGAGATTGTCTGGGATCAGTATCGTGATAGCCCGGCACGCAAAGCCGGCGTCACCTGCCAGGACTGCCACATGGGCAAGGTCCCTGGACAGCCCAAGGGCTACTCGACCGCGCCTTCGGCGATCGTCGGCGGCAAGGACATTAACCCGGGGCGTAAACATGCCAACCACCGGTTTATCGGCCCAGGCTACTCGATCGCCCACCCCGGCATCTTCCCCCACAACACCAAGGCCCAGGCAATCAGCATCGAGGACTGGCTGCTGTTCGACTGGCGCGCCGGTTGGGGCACCACCAAGTTTGAGGACAAGGTCGCGGGTGGCAAAATCAAGCCCAACTTTCCCAAGCGTTGGGCCGATGCGCTCGACCGCGAAGAGGCTAGGGTAATCATCGTGGAGAATCTTGCGAAGCTCGCCGAGCGAGACAAACTCCGCAAGCAAGTCATGGAGAACTCCAGCAACATCGATGGCCCCAACATCGAAGGCACCCCGACGGTCGGCGCAGATCTGGCCTTCTCCTACAAGATCAAAAACGTCAATACCGGGCACAACCTGCCATCTGGCTCTCTGGGTGCGCAGCCGCAGCTCTGGGTGAACGTCGCCCTCGTCGATCCCGACGGCCGTAATATCTGGGAGTCGGGCTACGTCGATAGCAACGGCGACATGGCCGATCTACACAGCCTTGATGTCGCCGCTGGCCGCGTCAACACCGACCAACAGCTGATGCATTTCCAGACCAAGTTCCTCACAACCAACGTCAAGGGCACGGACCGCGAGATGTATCTGCCGGTGAACTTCGACATCGATCCACTGCCACATCTGCGTCCGCCGGGGATCCCGACCACCGTTCTCAACCACCCGCCGCTGGTGCGCATGGAGAACCACTCGCTGGCACCGCTGGCAGAGAAGGTGGCCAAGTACCAAGTGCCGGGTGATCTGATTAAGAAACCGGGCAAGTACCGCCTCGCTTTCCGCATGCGGAGCCGTGCCGAGCCGATCTACTTCATGCGCTTCGTGGGCTCCACCAAGGAAATGGAGCAGACGATGAATGATCGCATCATGAACTTCCACGCCTTCGAGGCGGAGCTCGAAGTGAAGGGCCAGTGACGAGGGGCCGAGGGCTTCGCTTTCAGAAGGCGCGACGTGGGAGATGCCACATGACTTGTGATGCAAAAGGCAACCTTCGCGCCCGTGACGGGACAGCGGCCGCCACGATCGCTCTGGTAGCTGGCGGTATCCTCGTACTATCTAGCGGCGCTGAAGCACTAGCAGCAGGCGAAGGCAGCAGCGAGGGTGAATCGAGCCATGTGTGGCAGGCCCCCTCCCGGGCCGGTGCCCCTGAAGACAAAGCCGATGTGCAGG
>JAYTQI010000255.1:0-4115 GCA_043746825.1 Hyphomicrobium sp.
CGATACGGTGCTGGCCAGCGAACGCCTGCGCCGCAACGTGCCCTCGCTCTTGAACGTTGCTTACGCGGCACCGCTTCATCACGACGGCCGTGAGCCAACACTGGAGGTGCAGATCCTCTCGCCCCTCTTCAACCCAGCCGAGATGGCGAACACCTCGTTTGATGATCTGACGGAGCGGCTCGCCACTATTCCTGAATATCGTGATGCGTTTCTCAAAATCTTTGCCGCTCCGCCTACTATCGAAACACTCGGACAAGCGCTGGCAAGCTTTGAGCGCTCGCTGATGGCTGGTGACTCACCTTTTGACCGATGGCGCTATGCGGGTGATGGCGCCGCGCTATCAGCAGCCGCCAGAGCAGGCTTGGCGCTTTTCACCGGCAAGGCCGGTTGCGTTGCGTGCCACACAATCGAGGAAAAAACCGCGCTCTTCACGAATAACCGCTTCGTCAACACCGGCATCGGCTTTCAAAGCGAACAGCGCCGCGCCCACGAAACCCCCCACGCCCTGACCGACCGTGGCCGCGAGGAAATCACGCATGTTCGCGAGGACCGCTATAAATTCCGCACGCCAACACTGCGCAATGTTGCCCTAACCGCGCCTTACATGCACGACGGCTCAATCAACACCTTGGACGAGATTGTCGCCAATTACAACGCGGGTGGCTCCGCGGACCCAGGCAAAGACCCGCGCATCAAACCGCTCGGGCTCACAGACGACGAACAGCAGGCGCTCGTCGCCTTCTTGATAAGCTTGAGGTCAAAAACATTGCCGGGCACGGACGCCCGTCAATAGAATGTTATCCCGGCCATAGATTGCTTGAAAAGCAATCTTGGAGAGCCGGGACCCAGCGTTTAGTGCGCCGAGAAATTGAGGTCCTGGGTCCCGGGTCTAAACGGTCAGCTCCGCAGACCCGCTTCGCCCGGGATGACAACCTTATGAGCTAACGCTCAGCCCCTCGCCTCATACACGGCGATTTCCTTTTCAAGCGCCCGATAATCCTCGCACGCGGTGTTGCCGCAGATACGGGCGATCTCGGCAAGTTCAATCTTTGCCTTCACAACATCTTTCTGCTGCAGATACGCCTCGCCCAGATACTGGCGGGTGTTGGTAAGGTTTGGATATTGCGTCAATGCCTTCACGTAATACAAAAGCGCTTCATCGACACGGCCCTGGTGGCGCGTCGCATAGCCAATCATCGTCAGCACGCCTGGATCGTTCTGATCGGGGTGGGCTTTTAAAACCTCGAGAGCCTTGGCGTAATCGCCGGTTTTGGCGAGCCAATAACCTTTCGCAAACTGTTCGTCAGAGTTGGCGCTTTCCTCGGGCCTAAGCTTTCCCATGCACTCTTTCCAGTCCTTTGAGCCCTTTTTGAACTTATCGCAGCTCGCCGTCGGCGGATCGAAGTTTGCGCTCGCGAAGTTTGGCAGAGCCATTGTCACGCCTGCAACGGCGGCAACTGCCAAAACGGACTTTGAAAGGAAAGACTGGGTCATGAGAGACCTCCCAACACACAAAATTGCGTCACACGAGATAAGTCTGAACTATAAGCTTGGCGCGATGGAAACGCCACCCCAACGCGTCCAAGAAACTGGCAGCGCGCGATATTTTGATCTCCGAATGTGAAAAATAAAAAAGGCCGGAGCATTTCTGCCCCGGCCTCTCAGTTTCCCTCATGCTTCGCGCGTGGCGAACCGGTCATTTGCCCCCAGCGCTACTTATTCATGGCGCATGATCTTATCCGAAAACCGGCTTCCACTTTTCGGGATCATGCGCATGAACTAACTTTTTTCCATGAACGGCGTCGGATCGACGGGCTTGGAGCCCTGACGCAATTCGAAGTGAACCTGCGGCTGATCAACGGTGCCGGTTTTACCAGCCTTGCCGATGACCTGGCCGCGTTTGACCTTGTCGCCACGCTTCACCAGCAGCTCGTCGTTATGAGCGTAAGCTGTCACCCAGCCGTTGTCGTGGCGAACGAGCACGAGATTGCCGTAGCCTTTGAGCTCGCTGCCAGCATAAGCGACGATGCCGTTCTCGGCGGCGTGAACTTCGGTACCCAGAGGCACAGAGAGATTGACGCCGTCGTTATGCGTGCCGTCTGGGCGGCCGCCAAAGCCCGCGATGACTTTGCCGCTCACCGGCCAGCGAAGTTTGCTGCTATCGCCAGCCTGCGCAGCTGCTTGCGGGGCCGCGGCTGCGACTTTCGCCGCCGGAGCCGGTGCAGCCGCAGCAGGAGCCACTGAGTCGGTCGCTTTGTCGCTCAAAGCGGCAACCTTTTTACCGCCGTTGAGAATGCTGGTTGGCTGCGTCGTCGATTGAATAGCACGCGGCGCTTCTGTTACAGGCGCAACAGCTGGCGCAACTTGCGCAGCCGCCACGGCGGGTTCAGCGGCGGCAGCGGCGGCAGCGGCGGCACCAAGACCAGCGGGCATCTTCAAGACAGTACCGGGGCGGACCTTGCGCGGATCGGTAATGCCGTTGACCTGCTGCAATTCGCCGTAAGGCACCTTGTTGGCGCGGGCGATGGCATAGAGGCTATCGCCCGGCTTCACGGTGTAAGTGCTGTTGTATTTGGCCGCAACTTCCGCTGCGGGCGGCGCCATCGTCTTGGCTGCGGCTTCAACTGGGTGCCGCAATGGCTTTTGCGAGGAATTGCCCGACGGTAGCACGAGCTTCTGGCCCGGCTTCAGGTTAGGCGAGGTCAACTGATTGACCGACATCAGCTCAGCGACTGACACATGATGGCGTTTGGACAGGCCATACAGCGTATCACCCTGTTGAACGTCGATGCTCTCGCCGCTGGCGACGGCCTGTTGAACTGGCGCTGCCATCGCGATGGGAGTCGCGGTGATCGGAGCGCCGGTGGGTGATGTATGCCAACCGCGCGGCGAAGCCGGCGCGGCTTGATAAGGCGTTGCCGTGGACGGCGTCGCGTCGGGCAGTGCCGCAACTTCGACAGACTTCGCACCAGCGCCGTAGGGCCCGCGCGGTTGCGAGCGGGTCACCGGATTGTTGAAATCCGAGCCACTGCGAACAGGCGCTGGCGGCGGGGCCGCAGCTACTGTTTCAGGGGGATCGTTTAATTTGAAGGATGAGCTGTCAAACCGCGCCACGTCGGCACTACAGCCGGCGGACACAACAGCCAATAGGATCGCGGCACTCTGCGCAGGTTTGAGGACAAAACAGCCGCGCCGGCCTAAGCCAGATAAATAGTTCATGGTACGCACCTCTACTCGCACCATCCATTAACCTTCATTCGGTTAACAGGGGGTTAAGCCCCCACCTCGTGCGATATTTTCTGCCTCCCAATCAGACCTGTTCGAGGCGGGGGCTTTGAGATGTAACAACCCTCAAAAGCGAATTAGAAAAGATACGAGAACCCCGTTCGGCCAGGACTGGCCAGACTGGTTCATTAGGTGAGGATTACGCTTAATTCACGGAGGGATTTGGTCAAACCAGCGGCTTTACAAGGCGTCCGCCGCAATTACGCCTTGGGTTTTGCAGGCGTGCTGCTAAGACGTTTTTCTAGTCCCGCCAGAGAGTCACGATCGGTAAAATCTAAGCTCAACGGCGTGACAGAAATTTTTATTTCAGCAATGGCTGCGAGATCGGTGCCAGCCACGAGCGTCGACTTGCGCCGCCCAAATCCAAACCAAAAATACGGCGTGCCCCAGGGATCGGAGCGGCTCTCAATGTTGAGCAAGGCTTGATCGCGGACACCTTGGCGGGTAACGGCGACGCCCTTGATGTCTTCGGGTTTTGAATCCGGAAAATTGATATTGAGGAAAGTGCCCGGCCGCCAATCGCCGTCAAGCAACTTGGCAATCAGGGCTGGCGCGTGCGAGAGCGGCGTATCCCACAAGGCGCGCCGTTCGCCATTGCCATACTCGTCGTGGCCTAACATCAGTGACAAGGCGATCGAGCGGATGCCGAAGATCGTGCCCTCCATCGCGGCGGCAACCGTGCCGGAATAGGTGATGTCCTCGGCCAGGTTCGAGCCGTGATTGATGCCGGATAAAATCAAATCGGGCGGCTGGTCTTTGAGAATATGGCGCACCCCCATGATGACGCAATCGGTCGGCGTGCCCGCCACCGCGTGAATACGCGGCTCGAT
>JAYTQI010000256.1:0-1842 GCA_043746825.1 Hyphomicrobium sp.
CTTGCAAGCGGCTGCCATTCATTGCGACTTTGGCGAGATCGCGGCTTAGATTTGCAAATTCGTATTCCACGGCGCCAAGCTTGGCATCTAACTCGCGCGCTTGTGGTTTATCCTCGTAGGGCCTCCAATAACCTTTGCGCCAATTCAAAACGGCTTTGAGCATGGACATCGCAATACCCTCCAACGTGCTAATGGAAGGAACGTTAGACCCTCTCGGTGTGGCTCAGTCTGTGGAGAATGCACGGCGCACAGGAATATTTTTTTAGCGCGGGGAGATAACACTCACGCCTTCTGGGCGATTTTCTCTAACTCTTCTTCATAGATCGAGTACATCGGCTCATCCTGCAAGATAACATCGATGTAGTCGCCGTAACCATTAAAGCGGGTTGCGAGCGCTCGGCCATAGGCGCCGATGTTTCCAATCTCGATATAGTCGCCTTCGCGCGCTGACGCTGGCAACAGGAACGGCCCCTTCATGTGATCAATTGAGTCACATGTCGGGCCCCAGAACTCGAACGGCTGCAATACCTCGTTGGGATCAAGCCCGTCGCGGATCAGGCGCACGGGAAAAACGAAGCCTAGCTGGGCGCTGTCGTAGAGCGCGCCATAGCCGCCGTCGTTGATGTAGAGTTCGTTGCCTTTGCGCAGGTCAACTTTGACGATCAGGCTCTCGGCCTCGGCGACCAGCGCGCGGCCGGGCTCGCAAATCAAACGGCAATGCTCAGTGACCGGCATCTTTTCCATCGAAGTTTTGATGACGTCGATGAAATCCGACAACCGCGCGGGAACGCTATCAGTGTAGCGCGACGGAAAACCGCCGCCGACATCGATGGCGTCGATGACCACGCCCGCTTTCACGATCAGCTTTTTGACTTCATCAAACGCCATGGCATAAGCGTCTGGAGTCGTGGTCTGCGAGCCAACATGAAATGTAATGCCGAGCTCGTCGGCAACTTGCCGTGTCTTGACAAGCAGCTTGGCGGCCTTAGGGCCAGAGGTGCCAAATTTCCGCTCAAGTGGAATACGGCTGTTCTTGGACGGCACGGCGAGGCGCACAAACAGCTCCAGATCCTTGGCGCCGCCGGTTTCCTCGACGATTTTTTGCAGCTCATCCTCGCAATCGAGGGCGAAGCATTTGATGTCATAATCGAAGTAGGCTTTGCGGATGGAATTGCGGGATTTCACCGGGTGCATGAAGTGCAGGCGCACGCCCGGAATGGTCGCGGCATCTTCAAGTTCGGCGATTGAGGCGACGTCGAACTGCGTGATGCCCGCGCCGTAGAGCGCGCCAAGCAAAAACACCGAGCTGTTGGCCTTATAGGCGTAGGCAACTTCGCCGGGGAAATTCTGGGTAAACCAGCGCGCGGCCTTGCCCGCCGCCTGCGGACGCGCGGCGAAAACCGGCCGGTCGGGCCGCAGCGCTTGAACCATATCAAGTGCGGTACGGTATTTTTCCATGTCGCTTAGGATCTCCTGAGGGTGCAACCCCTTGAACGTGCTTGGGCGAGAGATGACCACGGTCTAAAAAGTGTGCTGCATTTAGGGGCCAACCCCCCCCCTGTAAAGGTCTATTCTCAATTCGGCCAAGCTTCTCAACCCCACAATGCTAAAGGGTAAAGCGCGTCCCCGCCTTGACGCCGCAACCGCGACACCGGAATGCTTAGATATACGAGTCCGATGACGGATCCAGTTCCCAGCCAGGAAAGCCCATGTCGTTCTTAAGAGACGCGCTCCACGCGAGCCCATATGCGTTGGCCCTGGCTGGGCTCGCCATCGGCTTCTCGTTTGGGGCGGTCGCCTGCGCAACCAACTTCTGCGTTATGGGCGCCATCTCCGACTGGC
>JAYTQI010000257.1:0-9391 GCA_043746825.1 Hyphomicrobium sp.
AATGAAAAGCCGAGTGTTGAAAGATTGCTAGCCATCCGCGCCTCTTAAAAAAGCTAGACGGCCAGTTAGACGATTTCAGGCTGTGCGGGCAAGCTTTTGATGATTGGAGAGGCCGCCCAATTCGCGCACCCGCGCCGCAAACACGGTTTTCAGCGCGGTATCAATTTCGAGCACGTTGTTGGACACGATCTCACCGATAGGATCGGGGAAAATGTATTTGTCGTAGCCATCAGCCCCTTCGATGTAATCGAACAGACGGCCCTTTTTTTCGCGCTCATAAAAGACTGTCAAACGTCCGACATAGTCGGTGTAGCGGACGTTCTCGATGGCATCGAACTGGCCGTCATCCTCAGCGAGATAGGCGAGACGGCGGCGAACATAGTTGAAGATCTGCAATTGATGTTCGGTGGTCGCGATGCGGTGGCCGAGTTGGTGCATGGCGACAGCAGAACCCGAGCGGCCATCGCCATTGCTTTGCGCTTTAAGCCGGTCGAAAACGGGCACGACCAGGCTTTCTTCAAAGGCAGTTTTGATCAAGGGCGCGTAGTAGCGCTCGATCACCTGCGTGCGCATGGATTTGAGCCCAATGCGCTCCAGTGCATAGCGGCAGAAGGCTTCCGATGGTCCCTTAGCTTCTTCGACAAAGATCGTGCGCAAGCGCCGCTTGACCAATTGGACGTGGGCGGCTTCAGCGACAGTCTCTGGATCGAAATGATCTTGGGTGGCTGCCAGCAGAGTTTCGAGCACTTCGTCCGCCACGCCGGCGCGGGCAATGGTCTCGAGATCAACTGTCAGGAACGGCTCGCCGTCCATGCTATTTGACGCGCCAGAATCGACAAAGAATTCAAATAGCGTGCCGTTGGTAAGAATCGCCAGTTTGACTTCTGGAATGGCGGTGAAATACGCAGCAAGGCTATCGCGGCTGGCCATCAAATCGTTGCCAGATTTTTCGACATCGATAGCGATGACCGGAATGCCGTCGCGTAGAATGGCGAAGTCAGTCTTGCAACCGGGCCGGGCGGTGTGATCCGGATAAACTTCATACGGGTTGGCGTAGTCGTAGCCAAGCAGCCCGAGGAATGGCAGCACCAGATACAGCTTGGTGCTTTCCTCGTTCGAGCAGGCGGTCATGATACTGACCGACCTCTTGGCGACGGCTAATAGCCCCGCGCGCAATTCGTTTGCCGTTGTCATCTGTGTTGCGTGCCCCCGCCCGCTCCGCGCCTGTCCGATGCAACCGGCGGACGCGTAAATCCCCGAATCAATTCTCGTGATTGTCTCACGATGTGCGGGCAGTGCGAAGAGGTTGAATTGTCAACCAATTCTTAATTGTTGCAGCAGCGCCTATTAGGCCACCAGCCGCTTCAACTCGCTCTCAATCGCCTGGCCCATCTCGGTGGTGCCAACTTTCTTCATGCCGGCCTGCATGATGTCGCCGGTGCGCAGGCCCTTATCGAGGACGGCTGCAATGGCCTTGTCGATCAGTCCGGCTTCCTTACTCATGTTGCAGGAGTAGCGCAGCGCCATCGCGAACGAGGCAATGGTGGCGATGGGGTTGGCAAGGCCTTTTCCAGCAATGTCGGGAGCCGAGCCATGCACGGGCTCATAAAGTGCCTTGCGTTTGCCGGTCTTGGCGTTAGGGGCGCCTAGCGAGGCTGATGGCAACATACCGAGCGAGCCGGTCATCATCGCTGCTTCGTCAGACAGAATATCGCCAAACAGGTTATCGGTGACGATGACGTCAAACTGCTTCGGGTTGCGGATAAGTTGCATGGCGCAGTTGTCGGCTAAGATGTGCTCAAGCTTGACGTCAGGCGCGTAGGACTTGTGGACCTCGGTCACGACCTGGTTCCACAGCACGCCGGTTTTCATGACGTTGCGTTTTTCAGCCGAATGCAGCTTGTTGCCGCGCTTGCGCGCCATATCAAAGGCGACCTTGGCGATGCGCTCAATCTCGCGCGAGGTGTAGAGCTGCGTGTCAACCGCGCGCCGCTCGCCATTTTCCAGCGTCACGATTTCCTTGGGCTCGCCGAAATACACCCCGCCAGTCAGCTCGCGCACAATCATGATATCGAGGCCTTCGACCAGTTCGCGCTTGAGGCTCGAAGCATCGGCCAGTGCCGGATAACAGATAGCCGGACGCAAGTTGGCGAACAGGTCGAGGTCTTTGCGTAAGCGTAACAAGCCAGCTTCTGGGCGGTGCTCGTAGGGGACCTTGTCCCACTTCGGCCCGCCAACGGCGCCGAAGATCACCGCATCCGCTTTGTCGGCTTTGGCCATGGCCGCGTCGGTAATAGACACCCCGTGCGCATCATAGGCCGAGCCGCCGACGAGATCGCGATCTACGCTGAATTGCGCGGTCTGACTCTTGGCGTTGAAAAAGGCGATCACACGCTCAACTTCCGCCATGGTTTCTAGACCAATGCCGTCACCGGGCAACAGGAGCAGGGAATGGGTGGTCATGGCGGTCCTTATTCGCGAGAAAGAGCGGAAATCAAAGCGGGCTAGTGCTAGCGTCTCAAGGCTCAGACGGCAAGTGAGGGGGCAGGCTATGCTTACCGCTGGGCCGGTGCATTTTGGCGCAGAGGGTACAATGCAGCTTTGCCGCCTCGTGGGATTGATAGTGCTATTGGCTTTTGGTTGGCCGGGGATCGCCAAGTCCGAAGACAAATTTGAACTCTCGTTGCCGCTGGCGTGCGAGCCGCACAAGACCTGCTTCATCCAGAATTATTTCGATGATGATCCGGGCGAGGGCGTGCAGGACTACGCCTGTGGCGGCGCCAGCTATGACAAGCATGATGGCACGGATTTCCGCCTGCTCTCAATAGCCGCCGCTAAGGCCGGTGTTGCGGTGCTCGCGTCGGCGGATGGTGCCGTGAAAGGCGCGCGCGACGGCATCGCCGATGTCTTGTTGCGTGATAACAAAAAGCGCGACGACATCAAAGGCCGTGAGTGCGGCAATGGTGTTGTAATTGATCATGGGTCAGGATGGGAAACCCAATATTGCCACATGAAAGTGGGCAGCGTTTCGGTTGCCAAAGGCCAAGTGGTCAAACGCGGCGACAAACTAGGCGATGTTGGGTATTCGGGGCTCGCCGATTTTGCCCACGTGCATCTGAGCGTCCGTCATAACGGCAAAGCCGTCGATCCCTTCCGGCCAGAACCAGTTGCAGGCGCCTGTCAGCGTGATCCCAAAGCCGCTGCCCTCTGGGCGCCTGCCGTCGCAGCCGCGCTGTCATATCGTGCGGGCGAGATCGTGTCTGCTGGTTTTTCCTCAGAACCACTCGACCCAAATGCCCTCGAAGCCGATCACACAAACATCGCAGCCCCCAAGCCAGACTCGCCCGCCATGCTATTCTATGGGCGCTTCATCAATCTGACTGCAGGAGACCGTGTCCGCATTTCGCTATCGGGTCCTGGCGGCAATCTGGTTGAACGATTGTCCGAGCCTCTTACCAAAAACAAAGCGGCCTATCTGTCTTTCTCGGGCGTGAAGCGAACGCTGCCTTTGTGGCATCCCGGCCGCTATGAAGGGCGCACCGAAATTGTCCGAGATGGCGTTGTTGTCGCCGCTACCACGGCAGCTTTTGATATGCCCGCGCCCGCAAAGCCCTAAAACGGCAGCGGGAATGCCAAAGTAAAACCGCCAAATGTTGCAAGTGCCCCGAGTGTTCCAAGAATGAAGCTGCCGATCAGCAGCAGGTTTCCGCTGGCGACCAACGAGATCGATGCCAGCACGATGGCGATTTGTAAGAGCGCTTGGCCGTAATCAAAGTAGGGGTCGCGCTTCATCGCATTATCACGTTCGCCTTCGAGCGTTCTAGCCTTGGCCGACAACTCGTCCATGCCTTCTTTCTTGTCTGGCTCAGTTGTCAATTTTTTCTCGTAAGCGCGGTATTCTTCGATCTTGGCCTGGATATGCTTTTTGGCGTCGTCTGGCATGGTCGGTTGCGCTTCAAGCCGCAAAGCCAGGTCATCGATCTGCAGCCGGACCGCACTGCGCCGTATACTTTTGGCTTGGTATTGACCCCATGTGTCCGACGCCTCGATGTTGCGCAAGGTGCTGTCCTTGGTGGCGTTGCCGCCGCCCATGCCGCAGATGGCGAGGATCACCGCTAGAATGCCGATGTAAATACCGATCCACTTATCGCGCTGCTTGTCGTTTTCTTTTGTGGCGTCACGTCCAAGATCATCCCAAACCATCGGTGTACTCCAAACTATTTGATAGAATTCCGTGACTAGATGATGCGATCAACAGGCGGGGCTGCCGCTGAACGCGGTGGCAAGAGATCTTTACGATCAATGGCGCGGCCATCGGCGCCAAGCCTGAAAACAATTGGCGCGCCAGTTGCAAGTTCCTGCTTCAAGATTTCATCGCCCGAGAGATCCTCAAGCACCATAATCAAAGCCCGCAGTGAATTGCCATGCGCCGCGACGATGACATTTTGACCACGCACGATGTGCGGCCAAATGTATGTCTCGTAATAGGGTTTTACGCGATCGAGTGTATCTTTGAGGCTTTCCCCGCCTGGCGGCGGCACATCGAAAGAGCGGCGCCACAGCATCACCTGCTGCTCGCCCCAGCGTTGCCGGGCCTCGTCCTTGTTGAGCCCTGAGAGTTCTCCGTAATCACGCTCATTCAGGCGCTTGTCGCGGGTAACCGGCACTGTGGATTGGTTGAGTTCTGACAAGATAATGTCGAGGGTGTGCTGCGCGCGTCTCAGTACACTTGTGAAGGCAACATCAAATTTGATGCCCTCGTACTTAATCATACGCCCGGCAACGCGGGCTTCGATCAAGCCCTTTTCTGTCAGGTCTGGATCTTTCCAGCCCGTGAACAAATTTAGGCGGTTCCACTCGCTTTCGCCGTGGCGGACAAGAACCAGAACATTGTCGGTCAGCGCGTCTGTCATGTCAGGAGCTTGCCGATCCTCTTATCAATTTCAACCGCTCAGATACCCAACACGTCACTCATAGAATAGAGGCCAGGTGCGCGGCCTTTTCCCCATAGTGCGGCTTTCACTGCCCCTCGGGCAAATATGCTGCGGTCCGCGGCGCGGTGCGTCAGCTCGATGCGTTCGCCATCGCCCGCGAATATGATGGTGTGATCACCAACGACGCTGCCGCCACGCAGTGTTGCAAAGCCAATATCACCAGCCTTGCGGGCTCCCGTGTGGCCGTCGCGCACGCGCACCGAACTGTCTGCAAGCTTGATCTGGCGGCCCGCCGCTGCGGCCTCGCCCAACATCAAGGCGGTGCCAGAAGGTGCGTCAACCTTAGCGCGGTGGTGCATCTCGACGATTTCAATATCAAAGTCTTCGCCGAGCGCCGCCGCGACTTTGCGCGTTAAGGCGGCCAGCAGATTAACGCCGAGGCTCATGTTGCCAGCTTTGATGATGATGGCTTTGGCCGCGGCCGCCTTGATGATGGCCTCGCTCGCGGCATCAAAGCCTGTCGTGCCTATGACGTGGACGATGCCAGCCTTGGCGGCGAGTTCGGCAAATACGGCTGTGGCGCGCGGGCTGGTGAAATCCAAAATGGCGTCGGACGCTGCGATCACTGAGGCGGCGTTCCCGGAGATTTTCGGACCTAAACTGCCAAGACCCGCGATCTCGCCAATGTCGCGGCCAATTGCCGGCGAGCCAGCAGCCTCGGTGCCGCCCGCCACGGTGCAGCCGGGCATCGCAGCTATGGCATTGACCAGCTCCCGGCCCATGCGGCCAGCGGCGCCCATGACGGCGATTCTCATGTCAGCTCCTGGTTTCGCCCGGTACCTGCGGTGGGCGGGGTATAGCAACCGCCTCAGGGCAACGGAAGTGATGGACGCGATAATTCAGGGCTTGGTGAACAGGCGATTTTCAGCCAGCGATGGGTACACTTAAGCCGTTTTGGCGCGTTCAATCGCCGCCATGATGAGCTTCTTGGCCTCGTCCGCATGGCCCCAATGTTCGATTTTCACCCATTTGCCGGGCTCGAGGTCTTTATAGTGGGCAAAAAAATGCTCGATCTGCTCGATCGAGATCTCTGGCAAGTCGGTATAGGTTTGGACCTTGGCGTAGCGCTGGGTCAGTTTAGGGCTGGGAACCGCAATAATTTTTTCGTCCCCCCCGCCATCATCCTCCATGACCAGCACGCCGACGGGGCGGCAATTGATCACCGCACCCGGGATGATCGCGCGGGTGTTGCATACCAGAACATCAATCGGGTCGCCATCCGCCGACAACGTGTGGGGCACGAAGCCATAGTTACCAGGATAGCGCATCGGCGTGTACAAGAAGCGATCAACAAAAAGCGTCCCCGACGCCTTATCCATCTCGTACTTGATCGGCTCACCACCAACCGGCACCTCGATAATGACGTTGATGTCTTCGGGAGGGTTCGTGCCTACGCGTATTGCGTCGAGACGCATGTGGGCTCCTTCGCCGGGTGGCTCAACTGTGTGCTGGTGATTTCTCTATCACCGATGCGCGTGTAACGGCAGGCGGGTTTAGAAAATCGCCCACTCAATCGAAGCCGTAGCCTGTTTTAGCGAGGCTGACAGCGCCGAAACGCTCGGTTGAATGGGCCACGGGCCTGCCGCCACGGTGGCGGTAAAAATCTTCGGCGATGACATTGTCGGTCAAAGCCCACACGATCAGGCCGTTAAGACGGCGCTGGTCGAGCTGATAGCGGCAACCTTCGAACAGATATTCGCCGAAGCCCAGACCCTGATAATGCGGCGCCAGATAAAGTTCATATATCTCGCCTTGACGGCGCCCGCCGCGCCGGGCGGCGCCACAGGTCGCATAGCCTGCGATGACTCCTGCAGCTTCGAGCACCAGAAGATGCCCTTCTGTGCGCACGGCTTCTTTCCATGATTGTATGCCACGGCGCCGGATCAACGATTCGAGATGGCTATGGGGAATGATGCCGCGATAGGCTTGCCGCCAGGATTCGGCAAATACCTTGGCCAAGGCCTCGCTGTCTGAGGCTTTAGCTCTGCGTACCAAGACCTTGAGTTCTGAGCGGATCATGCGTGCACTATAGCTGCAAATTGCGCGGCCGCCACGCCATGTTCCTGTTAGTCTAAAAAAAACGGGCGATGGCAGGGTTTGATCCTGGCTATCGCCCGTTTGTACAATATTGACGCTCATAGCATTGCGGCGCTGGTTACTGAATGGCCCAGTGGCGCAACAAAGTTGGGCTTAACCAACCTTCTTGATCTGCTCGAACGACTTCGTGGTGGCCGAGCCAACAGTGTCAAACGACTGTTTGGCAACCTTGGTCGAAAGTTCAAAGATTTCCTTCGACTGTGCGCCAACGGCTGCGAACTGCTGCTGCCAGTAGTTGGCCTGGAGGCGTGCGATTTCTGGGAAGGTCTTGGCTTTTGCCATTGCTGCAGCGGCTTCGAAAGCCGATTCCGTGTTGGCGAGCGTGTTGGCCATCAGCTTCTCGCTGATGGACTTAGCGCCAGCCTGAGTAGTCAAAACGACTTCTTCCAAAACCTTGGCGTTGTCTTTGGCGACGACCGACAACTTGCTGAAAGCATCGCGCGACTTGGCGACGGCGTCTTCAGCGAATGCCGACATGTTCTCAGGAATCTTGGCATCTTTGCCGGCCGAGAACATATCCTGGGCCTGGCGGGTGAAATCTTGAACTTGGCGTGTGAAAGCGTCGGTCGGGCTGGCGGTCATTGGAGTGCTCCTGAGGTTCGTTGTTAATTTGGGGCGGGGCGAGGCGCGGTATAAAACTTACCAACAATCCTATAGCCGAGCAGATTGTGCAGTGCAACATCTTTTTTGCTTTGCGCGCGATAAGGTATACTTATCTGACTATTACCTGCCTCTTTGGTCAAATTCTGAGCCAAATTGCCTATAAATCAGGCGCATCTGGCGCCATACTTCTCGCAGTTGCGAGATTAAGAGTAAATATCAAGTTGACTATGCAAGCGCCTGAAATACCTCTCGGTAACCCAATGCCGAGCGGTCAAACAGAATGTCTGAGGGCGTTAACGTCCTGGCCAAGGCGAGGCCCTCCAGGGTCCGGCATCGCGACAGGGCAACATAGGTCTGGCCATGCGCAAAAGTGCCGCGTCCAAGATCAACATAGACCTTATCAAGTGTCAGACCCTGGGCTTTGTGAATGGTCAAGGCCCAGGCAAGCCTAAGCGGAAACTGCTTGAAGATTCCAGCCACAGTCTCAACGATTTTTTCGGCCGCCTGATCGAAGGCGTAGCGGCGGTGCTCCCAAGTAACCTCCTCAACTTCGTATTCACGCCCTGCAATTTCGATCCAGACTTGTTTTGCATTCAAGCGCGTGATGCGCGCGACCGTACCATTGACCCACCGTCTGTCGGGATCGTTGCGCAGCATCATGACTTTGGCCCCGGGCTTCAACTCAAGGGCGGCATCTGCTGGATGGGCGCTCTCATTAAAGTCTCCCGTCACTCCGGCGTCATAGCGCGAAGCAAGCCCGGGAAGCGCGTCGAGATAAGCCGTATTGATGCGCTTGGCGGCGGCATTTGTAGGCGTGAGGATGACAAAAGGCTCGCCCTCACGCAGGCTGCGGATTGGATGCACGCGCTCATTGAGCAGCAACAGATCATCATGAGAGACGTCACCCTCGCGAATCCGGTTCAGGACACGGATCAGATCCTCATCGTTTTGACGGAACACTTGCCCGAGCTCGAGAAGGTGCGTGCCATCGCCTTCCTGCAATCCCGCAATCGAGAAGAAAAACGGCCCATTATGGACCTCCTCAAGGTGCGTTCTCACCTCTGCTTCCTGGATGACGGGCGGCAGCTGGTGCAAGTCTCCAAACATCAAGAGACGCACACCTCCAAACGGATCGCGCGGGCGGCCGCGATTGATGCGCAACGCCTGGTCAATGCCCCACATCAAATCGGAGCGCACCATCGAAACCTCATCGATGATCAAGAATTTCATGTTGCGCATTAGGCGGCCGTTGCGGCTGCGGCGAATATCATTCGATTGGATTAAGCGGGGCGGAAAACCGAAAAACGAATGGATCGTTTGGCCGCCAGCGTTGATAGCCGCCAAGCCGGTTGGCGCTAAAACAACCATGTCATCGTCAATGAGGTCTTTGAGTGCGCGCAACAGCGTCGATTTTCCTGTGCCCGCACGGCCCGTGACGAACAGGTGACCGCCAGGGCTGCGTATGAAATCCAGCGCAGCCTCAAACTCGTCCGTCGGCATGATGCCAGCGGGCCAGGGTGTCAGGCCTTTCAGCTGGCGCGTTAGCAACGGAGGTTTGCCGCTCGGCAAGGGCCAGCCTTTCTCATCAGGATCGATTGGATTGAGGCGAATCAGGTGCTGGTTCTGACACCCAAGGTGCCATAGATTATGGCTCTAAGCTTTGAAACACCTTGCGCGTGTAACGCGAGCTTAATGTA
>JAYTQI010000258.1:0-4107 GCA_043746825.1 Hyphomicrobium sp.
GTTTACCTGCTGATCTTCTTGCCGCTCGCAGGTTTTCCAGCCCTGATGTGGCAAATGCTGCTGAACCTTTGGCAGACAGTCACAGCGCCGTTCCGCTGGCTGAAGCGCATTTTCGGGCGGGCCGAAGTGTAAGGCGGTCTCGCCTTGGCAAGGGTTTCCCCCTAAGCTGTAAGAAAAACGCTGGGAGCGCGACATGCAGTCCTTAAAAGGCAAAACACTCTTCATCACCGGTGGCAGCCGTGGCATTGGCCTCGCCATCGCCAAGCGCGCGGCCCGCGACGGCGCCAAGGTTGCTATTGCCGCCAAAACTTCAGAGCCCAACCCCAAACTTCAGGGGACCATTCACACAGCCGCCGCCGAGATTCAAAAAGCGGGCGGCATCGCGCTGCCTATCGTGTGCGACATCCGGGATGAGGAACAAGTTGAGCGGGCTGTCGGCCTCACCCTCGCGACGTTCGGGGGCATCGATATTTGCGTCAACAACGCCAGTGCGATCTCGCTGACGCCCGTCGATCAGACCGACATGAAGCGCATGGATTTGATGTTCGGCATCAACACACGCGGCACGTTTTTGGTTTCAAAAGCCTGCCTGCCGCATCTCAAGAAAAGTGCTAATCCGCATATCCTGATGATGTCGCCGCCGCTTGACATGAAGTCGAAGTGGTTCGCTGGCCACGTCGCCTATTCCATTGCCAAGTACGGCATGAGTCTTTGTGTACTTGGCATGGCGGAAGAATTGAAAAAGGATGGCATCGCCGTGAATGCGCTATGGCCGCGCACAACCATTGCCACGGCGGCGATCCAGAATATTTTAGGGGGTGACAAACTGATGCGCATGAGCCGCACGCCCGATATTCTGGCCGACGCAGCGCATCTCATTTTTTGCCAGCCAGCCAAAACCTTCACTGGCAATTTTCTGATCGACGATACGTTCCTGCACAGCCTTGGCGGGGTGACAGATTTCGAGCACTACCGGGCCGACACATCCATGCCGCTGGCACCAGACTTTTTTGTGCCCGCCGACAGCATCCCCCCGCCAGGCGTCAAAATCGCCCGGGTTTCTGAGTTGAAGTGAGTTAACCGCGCCTAACGCCCATTGCGCTGGTCCCAAAAGGAGATGCGGCTTTTGGCTTGGCAGGAGCCGAACGAACTCGCTTTGTGGTTGGCTGAATGAGCCTTTCCGCAGGTTCTGTCCGGCCAAATGCCAAGTCCAGCATTCGGCGCCGCGCGGAGAGCCCTTCATTGCCAACTGCCGCCACCCAGTGCTTATCAATTTTCTTGGCCAAAGACTTCACCTCTGCCGGTTTCGAAAGTTCGAGAACAAGCGCGACAGTTTCCTCGCCTAAAACAT
Source organism: Hyphomicrobium sp. (assembly GCA_043746825.1). Lineage (GTDB taxonomy): Bacteria > Pseudomonadota > Alphaproteobacteria > Rhizobiales > Hyphomicrobiaceae > Hyphomicrobium_B. The sequence continues at coordinate 1,352 of JAYTQI010000258.1, forward strand.
TTCCTAGAGCGCGAAAGCCCATCAAGTCCAGGTTTTTGTCTTTAAGTTGCTTTTTGATGAGCGCTTCGGCGTTCTTGGCCAGTTCTGTCTTAAGCGCCGGAAAAATAGTTGGGCTGGTGCCAATCTTCCGCAGTACATCATATCCATCTAATGTTAAGGCCATCATCGCCTCCTTTTTAACGCGGTCTCAATCTCTGCAGCGAGATCTGAAAGTTGCGTTCGCATGTTTCCCCATTTGTGGGAGTAGGTGGGAAAGCTTTCGATCAATTCAACCGCCTTGGGCACGTCTTGAGACTCTGGAATCTCAGTATCGAATATGTCGTACTTTACCTTTCCATTTTCTACCCGTTTTCTAAGCTCAGCAACAGTCAAGTTGTGTATTTTCAGATTTTTACGCTTTGTGACAAGAACATAGGGAGCTTTAAGGGGTGTGGCGTTGGCGGCGGCGGTTGTCGCAAGTTGTGACCAAACATTTTGTTCAAAAGCATCCAGCCCCAAAACCGACAAAAAATCTGGGATGGTCGGTACGATGGTAAGGTCGGCGATCCGGATGGCGACTTCTGTCAATATTGAAATACCAGGCGGGCAGTCAAAAATTATATAATCGTAGCTGGGCGTAAGTTTGGCAATTCTGGAAGCCAGCAAATCATAGGTCGCATCCTCAATCTCCGCGAGACTGAACCCTTTTGAAGTCAGGGCGTGGATAAGGCCCCGCTCTAGCTTTCGGAGGTCTGGACTTGAGGCAAGTAGATCAATCGAAAGTGGATCTTCTCCGTGCGTAACAGCCGAGACTTGGCACTGTATAAAGTCCGCCAACTCTTGGTCGCTACCTCTTAGGAAGTAGCGATCCAAAAAGCCATCAACTGTCTTCCCGTCGCGGATTAACGCCGTCAACAAATCGTTGCCAGCTAACGCAAATGATGCACTCGCTTGCGCATCTAGATCGACAACCAAAATGGGCTTCGGCGGCGTCCTGGATTTTGAGCTCTTATCAATGGCTCTTGCTGCTAGGGTCTCTGCAATGCTAACGACTGTTGCGGTTTTTCCCACGCCGCCTTTCATGTTTGCCACTGCAATAAGTTTTGCGCTCATGAAGTGGCTCCGTGAATAAAATCCGCCAGCTGTTGTTGTTCTTTTTCGTTCAATCGTTGCTCGAGAAATGCATCGATCGCCGCCGCTGGGGTCAGTTTGCGTTCAGGATCAACTCTGACCTCGAAACCTTCCGGTGTTCCGGGATCTCGTATCAAAATCAATCCGATCCCTTGGTGCTCGCAATAGCTCTCTATTTCCTCAATGCGGCTTTCAAATCGATTATTTGGTGGAAGGTGCCAAACCAAATGACCGTAATGGGCAAACCTTGTCTGGGCCACAGCCTGTGCCACTGCCTGAAGTGACCCCTTGCTGACGGGCTTCAGCTCAAAAGAGTGCACATCGAGCTGCAGGTCTGGCACCAAACGAAAGCGTGCGGCCGAAACGAGGACGAAGTCTGGATTGAGCCAGATGCCCTTCCGGCCTTGGGGTTGTGAGGTATTCTTAATCCAGGATGCCGAAATTGGCGGAAGATCGAGATTTGGCAAGAATGAAGTGCGAAGGAAATTTTCCAACGGTGCCATCAACGCCGCTTCCGCGACGTCTTCTGAAGAGTCTTCGCTCTGTCCTCGATCCGTTTCTAAAGCCACTCTAAAGATTTGGCCTCCGCGACCGCGCTGCCGGCCAATCTGCCCCCTGTCGAACAAAATGTCTCTGGCAGAGAAATAATTGTCGGAATTGACTATTTTCCCCATTTGCCTTGAGAGCAGGATCCGCATAATTCTATTTGAAACTGGTGTCCCATCGTCAGGAAGCTGGTTGAGAATTATCTTTGAAATTGCCTCTAGGTCCGCCATCACACCCAACTCAGCCTGCGTTAACCGGCCACTATATGAATATTTTCTGCACGGACAATTCACTTTGCTAGAAAACAAGTCAATGACCCGAGGCGTCAATGACAACCCTGCTCATCACCCATCCTAGCTTTGTCAATCACGATACCGGCCCCGGTCATCCCGAGCGGCCGGAGCGGATGCGCGCGATTGATAAAGTTTTAGGCCATGACATCTACAAAGATCTTGTGCGTGCTGAAGCGCCGTTGCGCGATGATATCGAAGACGCGATCCGGCGTGTGCACCCGGGAGACTTTTTTGCATTGATCGAGAAGGCCCGTCCCGCGCACGGCGAACAACCCAATCACATAGACGGCGACACGGTGATCTCGGAGGGCAGCTGGGATGCGGGCTTGCGTGCCGTTGGCGCCGGGCTTGAGGCCGTTGATCAGGTTGTCGCGAAAAAAGCATCCAACGCTTTCTGCCAAGTGCGCCCGCCGGGGCATCACGCCGAAAGCCACCGCGCCATGGGCTTTTGCTTTTTTAACAACATCGCCATTGCCGCCCACTACGCGCGCTCAAAACACGGTGCTGAGCGCGTCGCGGTTGTTGATTTCGATGTCCACCACGGCAACGGCACGCAAGAGATTTTCTGGAAGGACAAAAATTTCTATTACGGCTCGACCCATCAGATGCCGCTGTTTCCGGGTACCGGGGCTTTGACCGAAACGGGTGTTGGCAACATCTGGAATGCGCCACTGCGGGCGGGGGACCGGCGTGAGCAATTCGAAGAGGCATTCCGCACCCGCATTTTGCCCTCGTTGCACAATTTCGCCCCCGATTTCGTGTTTATCTCGGCGGGCTTCGACGCCCACGAGCGCGACCCCCTCGGCG
>JAYTQI010000259.1:0-4101 GCA_043746825.1 Hyphomicrobium sp.
AGAGCCGGGATGACAAGATCTACTCCGCCGCGACCAGCTCCGCCTCAGGCGTCACAAACACCGCGCGGGCGGCGGCGACATCGGCCTCGTTGAACGAGAAGAAAGCATTGCGCAGGGTGCGCCTCTCTTCAAGTTTGCTGAAATCGCGTCCCATCAGGTTGGTCTCAAAGGTCACGCCTGGATAGGCTCTGGGGCCTGCGATAAATTTAAACCCGCACATCGCCGAGTAGAATTTCATCATTTTGGGATCGACGGCAATCAGCGCGAAATCGGCTTCGCCCGCTTTGCCTAAAATCGACCCTGTCCGCACCAGCGTGCCATAGAGTGTGGCCCGGAACGACGCGTTGGTGATCTCGGGCGCCACCACCATACGGGTGAACTCCACAAGCTTACCCGGACGCGGCGCGCCTAAGCCCTCGATATCGCTGAACACCGTTTGACACGGCATGGTCGCGTCTCGCGCCCCGCTCTCACCAAAAGCAAGACGTAGCGAGCCAATGCACACGCCCTTGCTGTAAGCGCCAATGGTGTAGGAGGTGGGCAATTCGTCAAAGCGGTCGGAGAAGGATTGTTTCGCTTGGCTTTCGATGAGGCCGGACTCGCTGTAGGCGCGGTAGCGTAACTCGTAGATGTCACGCCGGTCGGTTATATGAGAAAAAATGCGGATCGTGATGGGGAAATTTTTACTCGCATTGCCATCATGCGAGTCGAGCACGAAGGGCGGCACAAAGTTCACATTTCGAATCACGCGATACATCCTTCAGCATTGAAATCTAAGGCATAGAAGGTCTTACTCTGGTCCAGGTAGAAGCTACAGCATTTTGGTCATAGCGGGGATTTGGGCCCAAGAAACTTAATTCCCGGAAACATCGTGAATTGATCCGCCCCGCAACCTTTCCCCTGAACTCAATGACTTATGTGGTGCTGGCCCCTCTCGAGGCCGATGGCGCGCGCGCTTTTGGCACAGGCATCTGCAATGCCTTAAGGTGGCTCAGGCCTTCATTCCGCAACCCGCGATTGATGGCGCTTCCCTAAACTGCTCCAGCGCACTACTTGTCTTTTTTGAAGCGCGAGAAGCCCCCCGAGGAGCGGATGACCAACGCAATCAACTGGCAGAGCGCGCAACCCCCCAGCCTCAATGACTTCGAGGTTATGGCCGCTCACGCCTGGGAAAAACTCCCACCGGCGTTCCGCAAGATGGCCGGCGATCTCGTGATCCGCGTTGACGAATTCGCGACGGATGAGGTCCTGGACGAACTGGGTATCGAGGATCCGTTTGAATTGACCGGCCTTTATCAGGGCGTCAGTCTGGATCAAAAAAGTGTGTCGGATATACCACGCGATCCGGACATGGTGTTCCTGTACCGCCGCCCCATCCTCGATGAATGGATCAGCGGGGACGAGGAATTGGGGCATTTGATTGCCCACGTTCTGGTCCACGAAATCGGCCATCATTTCGGCTTTTCTGACGATGATATGGAAGACGTCGAGGCCGAAGCAGCGTCCTGAGAAGGGCACTCTCAGGATAAGCCCAGACTTCGCTCAACTGTTCGCGACCAAGGCAACGGCGGCTTGTTCAAAGAGGAAATTCAAGCCATTGTCTCACTCTAGCGGACGGCAAGTCCAGGGGTCTTCACACAATCTTCGGCAGGGATGATGCGAAATATCTGCTCCCGTTTGATTTTCGGGCTCGCTGTAATGTTGGCCGGTTTGTCTGCAGCCTGGGGCGAGGACACAACACCGACGCCTGAGGAATACGTCAGCCATGTTGGCGGCGAGACCCGCGTTCTGCCGCCCGGCGAGTTCAAACTTGATGGCCGCAAGCAATTGTGCGGCCAGCGTCCAACCGTGATCGACAACCAGCTCGATGATTATGGCGCGGCTTACCCTGGCTTTCTGATCATGAACCCGCGCCTGCTCGACAAGGTCTCGACCAACGTAAAGCAATGGATTTTTGCGCATGAATGCGGCCATCAGTTCCGCGGGCCTGATGAGGAAACCGCCGACTGCTTCGCCGTGCAACGCGGCCGCCGCCAAGGCTGGCTGTCTCCTGAAGGCGTCGAGGATATCTGCAATTTCATCTCGCCCGCCAAAGGTGACAACATGCATTTCTCGGGCTCGCATCGTTGCGAATACATGCGCAAGTGTTACGCGGATCCCAATATTCGGTAGCAGGAGTTTTCCCCATGACCAGCATGTCCCCTACCGCCAACAAAGTCGCCGCAGTCACGCTGGCGTTCTGGATCATGAAAATTCTCGCCACCACCCTCGGCGAGACATTTGGCGACTTCATCTCAATGACGCTTCTGAGAGACCGGCTCGGGATCGCGGAATTCTATGGGCCTGCACTGGCGATTACGTTTTTCGTGCTTGCCGTTATCCTGTGGCTGCAAATTTCCAGCAAGACATTTCATCCACTATTATTCTGGTCCGCCATCATTGCAACCACCACCGTTGGGACGGAGATTTCGGATTTCATGGACCGGACGCTGGGGCTTGGCTACACGCTCGGCTCTCTCGTCCTTGTGACGGCGCTCGCGATAACACTGGCCGTCTGGTACTATCGCGAAGGTAATTTGAGCATCGATCCGATCGTGCACAAAGGCGCGGAGATCATGTTTTGGCTGGCCGTTTTGTTTTCCAACAGTCTCGGCACCGCGTTTGGGGATTACCTCCACGATGAAGCTGGCCTCAGCTTCATTCAAGGTGCGCTGGTCACGGCGGGCGTCATCGGCGTGGTCGCTGCGTTGCATTATTTCACGAAGCTGAACAGCATCCTGCTGTTCTGGATCGCCTTCGTGTTCACCCGCCCGTTCGGCGCAACCTTCGGCGATTTTCTCACCAAGCCCCTGGCCGACGGCGGCTTGAACATTCCGCGTGAATACGCCTCACTGATCACGCTGGCGATGCTGTTGACCGTTCTCTTCGTCTCGACAAGCCTATCGCGCAGGAACGCGGACGAGACCGCTTAGTAACATTTTCGTTTAAGCAAAGCGGGAACTTGCTCCCCGCGATGGGGATCGTTTTGTGCATACGGGGGAGCCGGAGGGGGCCTAACCCACTACAACCACCAAAAGTTATCCCCGCTCCCTCTAGCGGCCTTACACTCGCTCCCGGCTTTAACCGGGACCTATGCCTCATGCCGCTCGCTGACTTTGCCAAACGCTTACTTTCCCTTAGCCAGACCATTTACCAATGGCTTGGGCAGCTCGCTGGTCTCAACGGCCAGCAAAGGGAAAAAGTGGCGCTGTATTCGGAGGAAATCGCGGCAACGCTTGCGCGGGCTTCCCTGGCGCTATCCGAACTCGACGCCCAACCATCTGACAAACAACGGGTTCTGGCGACTGTCCGGGAGCTGGGGCGAATCTCAGGCTATGTGGAAACAATCGTTGGCACGCTTGAACACCATCTTGACGGGCGAAAGCTTGCTGGCGTTAAAAGGCGGCTGGAATCCCTGGAGCCGTTCGAGCTCGAAGCCTTACTCGCCACAAGTAAACCATTTGCCCAAGCCGCGCGCCTCGCCTCGGCTGAAGGCTTCTTCCGGGCGCTGGCCGATGCGCTCCGCACTTGAACGTTACGTTTAACACAAGGATCCGCTTTGGATGGACAAGTTTACGACGTTAACCGGTATCGCCGCGCCGCTGCCCCTGCGCAACATCGATACCGATATGATCATCCCCAAGCAATTCCTGAAAACGATCAAACGCACGGGGCTCGGCAAGTCGCTTTTTTACGAAATGCGCTTTGATAACGCGACCGGCAAAGAGGTTGCCGATTTCGTTTTGAACAAGCCCGCCTACCGCAAGGCTGTGATCTTGGTGACGGGCGATAATTTCGGCTGCGGCTCGTCGCGCGAGCACGCGCCGTGGGCGCTTCTCGATTTCGGCATCCGCTGCGTAATCGCGCCCGACTTCGCCGATATTTTTTACAACAACTGTTTCCAGAACGGAATTCTGCCGATCCGGCTGCCGCAATCAGATGTCGATAGGCTGATGGACGACGCCCATCGCGGCGCCAACGCCACTGTCACTATCGATTTGGAAAAACAGGAAATTCGCGGGCCCGATGGCGGCGTGATCAAATTTGAGATTGACCCGTTCC
>JAYTQI010000260.1:0-4097 GCA_043746825.1 Hyphomicrobium sp.
ATGGCGCGAGAGACGGGACTTGAACCCGCGGCCTCCGCCGTGACAGGGCGGCGCTCTAACCAACTGAGCTACTCCCGCATTCCAAATAATCACGGGCGCTGAATGAGCGCCCGCGAGCCACCCTCACCGCTTAGTTGAGTGCCGCCCCGCCGTCAAGCCCGATTGCCGGGACATATATTGCGAGGGTTGCGGAAATGTGAACCTGCGGCACAGCCGCACCTCAGTGTCAGAGGCGGCTGGCCAAACACAGCCTCAGCCCGTGCGCCGCATAAAATCCCTCTTGCCGATTGCGAGGCCGTTGGCGCGCAGAATTCCATAGGCCGTGGTGCAATGAAAATAGAAATTCGGCAGCATGAAGTGTAGCAAATAATCTTCGCCTGAGAACGTCATCTCGTTCGGCCCGACCTTCTGCGTCATCGTCTTCTCCGCCGCGCCCGTCAGCTGCCCGGGCGTCACCGCCGCAACGAAGGCCAGGGTGTTGGCGATGCGGGCTTTGAGATCGCCAATCGTCACTGCGTCGGGTTCAGCTCCTGGCAGCGGCAATCCCGCAAGCCGCGCCGTCGCGGTGGTGGCAAACGTGCACGCCTCCTGGACCTGGCGTTTGAAATTGAACATGTCGGGATAAAGCCTCGCCGACAGCAGGACGGCAGGATCAATCTTACGGGCCTCGGCATAGCTCGCGGCTTTATCGAGAATGCCGTCGAGCGCGTGCAAATGTTTCTGAAACGTCGCGACCGAAGCCTTGTGCATGGAGACGTTCATCGCGCTCACTCCTCCTCAGCCCGGCATACCTAAAAAATCGCGCTTGCCGATCTCAAGACCATTATGGCGCAAAATGTCGTAAGCGGTCGTCGCGTGAAAATACAAGTTCGGGAGCACAAAGTGCACGAGGTAGGGCTGGCCTTTGAAATCCATCTGATTGCCCGCAACCTTCATAGAAATGTCGCGGCCTTCGCTGCCGTCGATGTCAGACGCCTTGTAGCCCTTCACAAACTCCAAGGTTTTAGTTATGCGGGCTTTGAGTTCAGGGATTGTCGTCTCAGTATCGGCCCAGTTCGGCACCTCCTTGCCGCTCAAACGCGCGGTTGCGCCCTTAGCAAAATCGCAGACGATCTGGATCTGGCGGGACAGCGGAAACATATCGGGATAGAGCCTGGCCCCAACCAGAGTTGCCTGGTCGATCTTCTTGGCCGCAGCATAAGCTTCGGCTTTATCGAGGATCGCAGACAGCGCCGTCAACGTCTGTATGAAAGCTGGCACCGATGCCTGATACATGGAAAGGGACATGGCAACTCCTGGAGGAAATCCAACTTTCAGATGTATGGCACGTCTTGAGAGCACGGACCATTAGCTATTGGCCAGAAGCCCATTGCTCAAAATGGTGGGAGGTGAGGGGATCGAACCCCCGACATTCTCGGTGTAAACGAGACGCTCTACCGCTGAGCTAACCTCCCAGAAAAGTAAGTAGCGAATAGCGAGTAGTCTGCTACCGGCTGTGCCGCATCCTCACCCCTACACACTATTCGCTACCCACTATTCGCTTCGCCGTCAAAAACAAAAACGCGCGACCAGCCAGCCGCGCGCTCTAAAATCATAAGCCCTACAATTTTCAATGCGCGTTCAGCGCTTCTTTCAGGCCCTTGGCGGGCGTGAATTTCGGCACGATCGAAGCCGGGATCTGAATGGTCATGCCGGTTGCCGGGTTGCGGCCTTCACGGGCCTTGCGCTTGGCGACTTTAAAGGTGCCGAAATCTGGAATGCGGACTTCTTCGCCGTTCTTCAGCGCACCGCGAATGTGGGCGAGAGCGGCATCGACGACGCTGGTCGCCTTCTCTTTTGTGAGCTCACATTCTTTCGCAACGGCGTCGATCAGGTCTTTCTTGCTCATGGGGTCCGTCCTATGGCTTTGGAAAAAGCAAACGTGTGAGGCAGAGCCTTCCGCCCTCAGGCGGCCGCTGAAGGGCCACCCTGTTTGAAGCCGCTTACAAGCGCGCAATCAATCCCTCCGTCAAGAGAAAATCAGCCGGAAAACGCCGTTAAACCGCGTCAAACTGACGTGAAAAGCCCCATCTTCAACTGAAAACCCCTGCACAAGAGATGCGCAGGGGTTGACAGGCGTCAAAAGTGGAAAAGTAACCGCGTTTAGTGCGCGGTCACACGTGCCGCACCTTTTTCTTTTTCTTTATCCGCAGCTTCAAGTGCCGCCGCCGCTGCTTCCGCAGCCTCGTCATAGATGATCGGCTCAGGCGCCCGCACCAGAGCATACTTCAAGACATCGTCCAATCTCGCGACCGGGATGATGTCCATCTTGTTTTTCACCTCTGCAGGAATATCCGCAAGGTCCTTGGCGTTTTCTTCCGGAATAATCACTGTCTTGATGCCGCCGCGAAGCGCCGCCAGTAATTTCTCTTTCAAGCCGCCGATGGGGAGTACCCTGCCGCGCAGCGTAATCTCGCCCGTCATCGCCACTTCCTTGCGGACGGGAATACCGGTCAACACCGAGATGATGGCTGTGGCCATGGCAACGCCCGCTGACGGTCCATCCTTTGGCGTCGCGCCCTCCGGCACGTGCACATGGATATCGCGTTTTTCAAACAGCGAAGGATGAATGCCAAAATCTGGAGAGCGGGCGCGGACATACGCGTTGGCCGCCGAGACAGATTCTTTCATCACATCACGCAGATTGCCAGTGACCGTGATTTTGCCTTTGCCGGGCATCATCACGCCTTCAATCGTCAACAGTTCGCCGCCGACTTCCGTCCACGCAAGGCCGGTGACAATGCCAACCTGATCTTCGAGCTCAGCTTCGCCATAACGGTATTTCGGCACACCCAGATAATCTTGAACGTTGGCCGCGTTGACGGTGATCGAGGTTTTCGACGAGGTCAGGATTTCCTTCACAGCCTTGCGGGCGAGCTTGGCGATTTCACGCTCAAGCGAGCGCACACCAGCTTCCCGTGTGTAGCGGCGAATGATCTCTTGCAGTGCTGAATCCTCAACCTTCCACTCGCCGGCTTCTAAGCCGTGAGCCGAAAGCTGCTCCGCCAGCAAGTGGCGCTTGGCGATCTCAAGCTTCTCGTCTTCCGTGTAACCGGCAAGGCGAATGATCTCCATGCGGTCCATAAGGGCGGGTGGAATGTTGAGCGTATTGGCGGTCGTCACAAACATCACGTTTGAAAGATCGTAATCGACCTCAAGATAATGATCGTTGAATGTCGAGTTCTGCTCGGGGTCCAAGACCTCAAGCAAAGCCGCCGCCGGATCGCCACGGAAATCCTGGCCCATCTTGTCGATTTCATCGAACAGGAAGAGCGGATTGACGCGCTTGGCTTTTTTCATCGACTGGATGACCTTGCCGGGCATCGAGCCAATGTAGGTGCGCCGGTGACCCCGGATTTCCGCTTCATCCCGCACGCCGCCTAACGACATGCGCACGAACTCACGGCCCGTGGCATTGGCGATCGATTTGCCAAGCGAAGTCTTGCCGACGCCGGGCGGGCCGACGAGGCACAGAATTGGGCCTTTGAGCTTGTTGGTACGGGCCTGGACCGCGAGATACTCAAGAATGCGCTCTTTGACCTTTTCCAGGCCATAGTGCTCAAGGTCGAGGATGGTCTGGGCTTCGGCAATATCCTTTTTGATCTTGCCCTTGATCCCCCACGGGATCGACAGCAACCAATCGAGATAGTTGCGCACCACCGTCGCCTCAGCCGACATCGGCGACATCTGCTTGAGCTTTTTGAGCTCAGCCAGCGCCTTGTCCTTGGCTTCTTTCGACAGCTTGGTGTTTTCGATCTTTTCTTCGAATTCGGCGATGTCGTCGCGTTCATCCGTGTCGCCAAGTTCTTTCTGAATGGCCTTCATCTGCTCATTCAAATAGTACTCACGCTGCGTCTTCTCCATTTGACGTTTTACACGAGAGCGAATCTTCTTCTCGACCTGGAGAACCGAGATTTCGCTTTCCATCAATGTATAGACGCGCTCAAGCCGCTCAGAAACCGTGGCGGTCTCAAGCACATCCTGCTTTTCGGAAATTTTCACAGCCAAGTGCGAGGCAATGGTGTCGGCCAGTTTCGAGTAGTCCTCGATCTGGCTGA
>JAYTQI010000261.1:0-4091 GCA_043746825.1 Hyphomicrobium sp.
GAATTGTTCGTTCCAAAGAAACTCAGAGGCGTAGCCTATGCAGACCACCCACTTCCTATCGGCGCCGGTCAAACAATTTCTCAACCGTACATCGTAGCATTCATGATTGATGCCCTTTGCTTGCGAGGTGGTGAGAAGGTTCTCGAAGTTGGCGCTGGCTCAGGATATGCGGCGGCGGTTCTCGCCAAGATTGCGCGCGGCGTCTACACTATCGAACGTATCGGTCATCTTGCTAAGATGGCGGCCTCAAACCTGGAAAAGGCCGGCTGCTCCAACGTCCACGTTCGTCACGCCGACGGCACGAAAGGATGGGCTGAAGAAGCGCCTTTCGACGCAATCTTGGTCTCGGCGGGAGCTCCCGATGTGCCAAAAACCTTAGAAAGACAGCTGGCAATCGGCGGACGCATGGTGGTTCCGGTTGGCCCGGAGCGCCATGTTCAGGCGCTTTTTCGCATCACGCGTGTCGCTGAAGACAAGTTCACGCGCGAAGATATTGCCGACGTTCGTTTTGTCTCCCTGATCGGAGATGAGGGTTGGGAGAGCGAGGTAAACCGCCACACCGCCGTTCGAAGTCGCAGAATCTGAGGATTTACCAGCACCTATCGGCCTTGGGGATAGCAACCTCAAGTGCCAACCTCACTCCATAACATGCTCAATATCCTGGATATCCAAAAGACTTGATCTCGGACAAAGCCCGGAACGTCAGGACCGGCACACTCGCCACTGACTGGTTTGCGCTGTACGACGGTCTACGCCCGTTCGACGCCATGCCCGATGGACCGGAACGAACTTGGACCTTTGCCCATGACCAGGCTATCGGCCAGTGCCCGCCTCTACGCTCACGTAGCATTCTTGCGGCACCGTATCTTACTCCAGCATGCAGCAACCCGGGCCGCGGTTACGGCCCTGGCTATCCTCTTCATCCTCGTCGGATTTGGCCTTCTAAACGTGGCCCTATTGCTCTATCTCCGCACACCCCTCGGCGAGATCGGTGCCGTGCTCGTCGTCGCTATGGTTCATTTATTTGCGGGAGGATTGGCTTTGGCAGTGTCATGGCACAGCCACGATTCTCCAGAGCTTGCAGCGCTTGCTGAAACGGAAGTAGCAGCTCTAAATGAGCTCGATATAGAAGCGAGCGGGGCGGTTGAGAGCTTTGAAGCCATCAGGCACCGTCTCACGCACATCGGTCACAACGCGGCCGCCGCGATGACCGCCGTTTCCAGCCTCCAGTCGCTGCTATCGCGAACGGCCAGCCAAGCGCCAGAGAAGAATGATCACGAGAATGATCTCTTTGACCAAAACACAAGTGGCAGTGAGAAAGTACTATGAGCCGGCTTCGCATCCACGATGAAAACCATCTCTTTGAACGCGTCGGCTGGTTGAGAGCCGCAGTCTTAGGCGCAAATGACGGTATCGTATCAACAGCGAGCTTGATCGTTGGTGTCGCGTCGGCGCCCGGCAACCCCAGCAATATTATGGTTGTTGGGGTCGCCGGGCTCGTGGCCGGTGCCATGTCAATGGCTGCTGGCGAATACGTCTCAGTCAGCTCGCAGGCCGACACGGAGAAGGCGGATCTAGCGCGCGAGCGCAAAGAACTTGCGGAAGACCCTGATTTCGAGAAGGCCGAACTGGCCGCGATTTATGTCAAACGCGGCGTTGATCAGAATCTTGCCGATAAAGTTGCCCAGCAGCTAATGGCCAAGGATGCGTTGGCTGCGCACGCGCACGATGAACTCGGCATCTCGGCGGCAACCTCGGCCCAACCCGTCCTAGCCGCCCTCACGTCTGCCGCTGCATTTGCGGCTGGTGCGGCCATGCCTTTGCTCATGGTTGTTATCTCGCCTGCCGGATCATTGGTGAAAACAGTGACCGTCGCCTCATTGTGCTTTTTGGCGCTGCTCGGCGCTATTGGTGCGAAAGCAGGCGGTGCCGATATGTTGAAGGCAACCTTGCGCGTCACGTTCTGGGGCGCACTGGCGATGGCGTTGACAGCAGCGATTGGCGCAGCTTTTGGAACGGCCGTCTAAGTTTGGATGCACGCCGCAACGGCTGCTCTTCACGCCTGAAAGACATAAGTCCCCGGCGCATCTTCCAGTGGTGCGCTGTCAGACAGACCCAACCGGGGAGGAGACTGTGGCTTTCCAGATCGCATAGCGAGCCAGCTTGCCCATTCTGGCCACCACGACCCTGACTGGACCGGTGTGTTGTTCGCCCACGTTTCTGGATCAACGAATCGGTCGGTCTGTAGCTTTGTCGAAACACGATAGCTGCGGCCAGCATGGCCCGGTTCGGAAACAATGCCGGCGTTGTGTCCGCCGCTCGTTAACAGGAACGTGACCTCAGTATCCGCCAACAAGTTCAGCTTAAAAACTGATCTCCAAGGTGAGACGTGGTCAGCTTCCGTGCCGACGACAAAAAGCGGCTGGCGTATATCGCTTAATGCGACAGGGCGGTCCTCAACATTGAAACGCCCCTCGGCAAGATCATTTTCGAGAAACAGTTTGCGCAGGTATTCGGAATGCATTTTGTAAGGCATGCGCGTTGTGTCAGCATTCCATGCCATCAGATCGAAAACCGGCTGCCGCTCGCCCATTAAGTAGTCGCGGATGAGCCGCGACCAAATCAAGTCGCTTGACCGCAGCATCTGGAACGCGCCGGCCATATGACCGGCATCAAGATAGCCCTGCTCCCACATCATATCTTCGAGGAACGCGATCTGGGATTCACTGGTGAACAGCGTCAGTTCGCCAGCTTCCGTGAAATCAGTTTGAGCCGCAAACAACGAAACTGTTTGCAATCGCCCGTCACTGTTGCGAGCCATTGCCGCTGCCGCCATTGTAAGCAGCGTTCCGCCCAGGCAATATCCGGCACCATGAATCTTCTGATTGGGCAGTATTTTTCCAATGACATCGACAGCACCCATGATGCCGAGCTTGAGATAGTCCTCAAACCCCAAGTCGCGATCTTCAGCCCCAGGGTTCTTCCACGACACCATGAAAACGGTAAATCCTTGGTTGCGCATGTGACGCACAAGCGAGTTCGTTTGCGACAGATCAAGAATGTAGTACTTCATGATCCAGGCCGGGATGAACAGAATAGGTTCCGGCCGGACCTGCCGTGTTGTTGGCTCATATTGGATGAGTTCAATGAGACGATTGCGATAAACGATCTTTCCAGGCGTCGCCGCCAAGTCTGTCCCAAGCTTGAAGGCGTCAAGCCCGGCTGGCTTCTTGCCACTGATAGAAAGTTCGGTATCTTCAACGAAGTTGCGAAAACCTCGGACCAAGTTCTGGCCGGCCTCGACTTGAGTCTTTTTCAGGATCTCGGGATTGGTGACTAAATAGTTCGATGGTGACACCACGTCCAAAACCTGTCTCATCGTAAATTCCGTGACGCGGGCATGATGCCCGGAAACCCCGCGCACGCCGGTTGTTGCCGAGTGCCACCAATTCTGGTTCAAAAGAAACGCTTGGTGCATGAAATTGAAAGGAAAGACTTGCCACTGCCCGCCAGAAAAACGCTTGTCATTGGGAAGCGGGGCAATACACGGGGCTATTCCGTGCCATTCGTGACACGCACACTCAGAGAGATAGCGCAGTAATTTGACAGAATTGCCGACCGCTTCATTCCACAGCGCCATCTGCTTCCCCGGTGAGCCGCATAAATGAATGAGCCAATCAAAATAGGCTTCCGACAACCCAATGGGGGAGATGCCCAGTGTAAAACGGGAGATGAAGTAATTTAGCGACCGGTCCAAGCCCTCCGCCACTCGGCGAGAAGAGTCTGCACTAACGTCCACGCCAGTCAACGAACAGGCCTCGGCATCAGCCAATTGAGGCTTCATGGGAAAGGGCGCTACCTTGAGGTCATCCAGGCTCGACTCGCTATTGGGCGCAACGATGCGCAGTGAGGCCCTAACATCTCCTCGAGCCGCGGCTCCGTCCGCTGGTTGATTCATGCCAATGCTCCTGGCTGACCGCGATCGATCGCAATACTGGCGCACAGCGGCAATGCCGCTTTGCGCTTGATCAAGCGGGAGTGAAATGGACGCTGGGCAAGAAAGTGCCGTCAGTTAGCGGGCCAGGCGGCCG
>JAYTQI010000262.1:0-9351 GCA_043746825.1 Hyphomicrobium sp.
CCGAACTCACTTTCCACGGCATCACCACCTCCCGCCAAAAGACGGAAAGTGTTACCCATGTGTCCGGTACGGTGAGTTACCTATGTCTCAGGTCGGTCAAACCCAATAAAATAAGGCCTTTTGGTGCGACGCGCACTGCGGTCTGAGGTTAAAGTATTTGTCGGGGTGCCAATGGGGCACCGGCCGTGCATATTTTGGCGGGTCCAGCGTCACAAGAGGTTTGTGGGGTTTAAAGGAAGCGACGCTTTTGATTTTCAGGGATGGCTGCGACCGTCACGGGCTGAAAAAGTACAAGAATTTTCACGCCGGTTCGTCGTTTTCTAGTGTGTTCGCAGCTTCAACCGCCAACTCTTGGAGACGCGAAATGAATTCCGATACAACCACGATTCTCAGAATGCCTGCTGTCCAGGCAAAAACCGGCATTCTAGCCAAGTCTCTACCCGCTGTCAGATGATCTCCAAGGGACAGTTCCCAAAACCCCGCAAACTCGCCTCCCGTGCGGTGGGGTGGCTCGTCCGCGATATCGACTCTTGGATCAACAGCCGCCCGCTATCCGCCTAAAAACACGAAAGGCGGCTCTGGCAAGGCGCCGATACCTATCCGCTTAGCTCAGGCCAGCTCCGCCTGAAATGACGCGAACCTCCGGCATCTCTTGGTGTTATCGATGATTTACCGCATGGGCCGCGGCGCGCGTGTGAGCAGCTGCTCGATGACGCCGGCCACGATGCGCGCCACGCCGTTGGTCTTGCGGCGGTCGTGGCCGAAGGCGAACTCGTCGAGTTAAGCCTGCAAGTGCTTGTCGCGCACCGCGCCGCCGTGCATGCCGAGCAGCCAGCGCTTGAGAAGCGAGATGTCCAGTGGCAGCCCTGGCCCACGTTGTTCTCACGGCACCGCCTTCTTCTGGACGTTTCTACGGTGCGGCCGCTTGCCGAGGCTCCGGCCGTTGTAAGCGGCGTGGCCGTCCATTACGACGTGCCTACCGGTGCCAATCTGCGTCAGCGAAACGCTGCAGCGTACCCTTATCAATGTTATCCGCGTGGGCGAGGCAGACCCTTCCATGTGCCTCGGCCGCCGCCAGAACCAGTCCCTACTGAGGCCCGCCCTTTCCCCCCGGTGAGTGTCTCCCCGGCCTGCACGAAAGGGCAGAGCGGCTCGCTATCGGAACGGACCATCGCGGCGCGCGGATTTTGGCCTCCGAGATCACAAGAAATCACAACCAGTTGAAATTAAGTCTCACTCCAAAAGACTAAAGTCCGGCTCGAAACGGCTCTGCGGACGGTAGTATTCTCTATGACTCATTAACTCTCTATAAACTTGAAGGACATGCTCACGGTGAGATTGATGCCTCCTGCTCACTTCAAATTTCTGATCAAGTCTCTGGCCGTTACCGCCGCTTTGCTCTGCTCGATCAATGGCGCACTTGCCGCCGAAACGTGTTCAGGGGGCGCAGATTGGGCTGGCGATTTGACGCCTATCAGCAAGACCGGCTGGAACCCTGCCCGCGCCGCGCACCTGATCGAACGCGCGGGCTTCGGCGAAACGCCCGAAGGCATTGCAGCGCTCTCCCAGCGTGATCCGGCACAACTTGTTCACGACTTGGTGGCGCCAGCAAACGTCGACAACAGTCAACTCACCGCATTCGATGAGTCGGGTATCTTTGATCCATCCCTCGATCCGTTTCCGGCGACCCGTCCCGCCGCAACCGACCTCGCTAAAGAAAAAGGTGAGGCGCTCGGTGTCAAAATCAAACCGGCGGGCAATCGCCGTTTGCAACCGGTGGTCGATAGATTCTTTTATTGGCTCAGAGCTAGCAGGCTCGAAACGCAGCGTCTTGGCAATTGGTGGGCCAATAGAATGCTCACCACAAACCGCCCGCTCGAAGAAAAAATGGCGCTGTTCTGGCACGGGCACTTCGCAAATAGCGAGGACAAGGTTCGTGATTACCGCAAAATGCTGAAACAGGTTCAGCTCTTTCAATCCAAAGGGCTCGGCGATTTCCGCGACCTTCTGATCGGCGTCGCACAAGATCCCGCTATGCTCAGGTATCTTGATGCCGGCGTCAACGTGAAAGGCGCCCCTAACGAAAACTTCGCGCGCGAGATCATGGAACTCTTCACCATGGGGCCGGGCAATTACACAGAGCCCGACATCCGTGAAGGCGCCCGCGCCTTCACCGGTTGGAACTTTGACGGCATCAAATTCGTCGTCAATGCTGAGCGCCATGACGCATCCGAAAAATCCTTCCTCGGCCAGCGCGGCAACTTTGATGGCGTGCAGGTCATCGACATCATTCTGAAGCAGCCCGTAACAGCCGAATTCGTCGCCCAGAAGATTTACCGGTTTTTCGTACGCGATGATATTTCGCCGGAACTGCGCAAGAAGCTTGGTGACGTTCTAAGGAACAATAAGTATCAGATCGCGCCGCTGCTTGAGACGATATTTCTGTCGCGCGATTTCTATGCTGCGGCTAGTTGCGGCACACATATCAAGAGCCCCGTCGAGCTCGTCGTCTCAACCTACAAGAAGCTTGGGCTGCGCATCCTCCCCGGAGTTCCAGATTTTTACGAGACCACGACCGCGCTTGGCCAGATACTATTTTGGCCGCCAACAGTCGCGGGATGGGCGCAGGGGCGTAGCTGGATGACGCCGGCCTTACTGATCGAGCGCGGCAATTTTGCCCGAGACGTCGTCTTCCCCGATGTTGGTTTTGTGCCGCACGACCGTAATCCCGGGCGCTTGTTTGACATTCTGCAGGTGAGCGAGAAGCTCGCGCGCGGGCTTGATATTACAAGCGCGACCATGCCAGACGATAAGGACAAGGACACGATGGCCGCTTCAACCATGAATGCCGACCGTGATGAGGAGTTCAACACCCACTACGGCAGTTATCGAGGCTGGCAAATGGCGCTGGAGCGCGTGAAGCCCTTGCCTCGCCACACTGCAAGTCTCGATCTGACCAAGTTGGTGCTCTCAAGCAAATCACCGGTCAAAACCCCAGCCGACGTCGTTGACGTTCTTGTTGACCGCATGTTCGCCGTGCCGCCTTCGCCAGCTACGCGGGAACGCTTAGCGCAATTCCTGGAAAAGGAAATCGGCACCAAAGATATCGCTGCGGCCCAATCATATATGGAAGAGAGCTTGCGCTCACTTCTGCATGTTATTCTAAGCCAGCCCGAGTACCAGCTCGGCTAACACTCGGCCCAAACCCTCCGGAACAGACCATGACACACTCGCCCCTCTTCATTTCCCGCCGCCGGTTTCTTGGCGCCGGTGCTTCGGCTGTTGTGCTCGGAGCGGCGGGAGAAGGCCTGTCGTTCGGTATGATGCCATCGCTGGCAAGAGCTGCGGCCGAGACGCAGAAGGCCAATGACCGGATCTTGGTCGTCCTCGAACTTTCCGGCGCCAACGACGGCCTTAATACGCTCGTCCCCTACGCCGACGACGCCTACTACAAACTTCGCCCACACATCGGCATTCCGCAAAAGAAGCTTATCAAGCTCGATGATCACTTCGGGCTCAGCGGCGGCATGAAGGGTTTTGAGCAGCTGTTCAAGGACGGCAAGCTCGCGGTTGTGCACGGCTGCGGATATGATCAACCCAATTTCTCACATTTCACGTCGATGGTGTATTGGCAAACGGCAGCGCCCAACTCTGGGCAAGCGCTCGGTTGGGTCGGCCGCTTGGCTGACAACATGAGGCCGGAGGGCGGCGCAAATCTCATTGTCAACATCGACGACTCGCAATCTCTTGCAGTGAATTCAAGCCGCCATACGCCTGTTGTCTTCAACGATCCCGAGCGTTTCATGCGCAAGGGAGATGCCGTGACGCGGCCGGAATTCCAACATGTCGAGGACAGTGGTACAGCGCAGAACGCGTCGCAAAAATTCCTCACTGGGGTGGCAATAAGTGCGCGTGACGCTTCCACACAAGTTCGCGAAGCATGGACGGGATACAAGACGCCGGTCGACTACGGCATTATACCTCTCGGCCTCAACAAGGTGGCAGCCCTCATCGCCGCCAACATGCCAACGCGCTTTTATTATACCTCTTATCCGCACAACGCCTTTGATACCCATGTTCATCAGGGGGACACTCACGCCCGCCAGCTAACCTACGTATCGGATGCGGTCGCCGCCTTCCTGCGCGATATGGAGCGCATCGGGAGGGGTGATGATGTGTCGGTTCTCATTTTCTCAGAGTTTGGCCGCCGCGCCGCCGAGAACACCTCGCTTGGCACCGATCATGGCACCGCCAATCTCATGTTCGTCGCCGGCAAGTCCGTGAAGGGCGGGCACTTCGGCACACCGTCCAGCCTGACCGCATTGATGCCGGATGGAAATCTGCAATACACCGTTGATTTCAGGCGTGTCTATGCGACGATGATCGAGGGCTGGCTGCAGCATAAGGACAGCGCGGCAGTGCTGCGGGACAAATTCGAGACGTTCCCGATCTTTACATAAACAGGGAGTGGTTATCCACCCCAGACAGCTTGGATCTCCCCCTTTTCAGATGAGAGCATTTTCTCGCGCTGGCTGCGCCGCGCAGGCTTTTTCGAATGTCGCCGGGCTGAGCTAGCCGAGGCTTGAATGACGCCGTCGCGGAGCTCAAGGCGCACCTGCCCCTTGGCAGGCTTTGCCGTCTCAGCACGGCGGCCGGTACGGCATCGCTATTTTTAAAAGTGCCTGCACGCTTGCTCAGGAGTTATGCCGCGTTGGGCCGGACCAGCACCGTGCACTGATCAGTCAGCTCAAACGCAGGCCGCCGATGCTGCGCTCGTCCATTGCGACCGTCTTGGCCAGCGCAAAAACTTTAACGCCGGTTCTGAGTTTTAACTCAGCGGCCGCCAGCCGAGTCATGTAGGCGTAAATTTTATCGCCACCAATGAGACGCACTGACACTAGCGCAAACGGCCCATCGCTCGCCTGCACATCCGACACTTCGCCCTCGAGTACCGTTCTCACGCTCATGGCCCCCGGCGGCGCTAAAGCTAGCGTGACGTTGGTCGCGCGCACCGCAATCTTGACGGTGTCTTGTCCCGGCTCCACTTTATACGGCACGACAATTTTGCCGGCTGGGTGGGCAAGAATTGTCACCGCAAAATTGAGATCTTCCTTTTCCACCTTGGCCGAAATCATCGACACCAAATCAAAACGGTCTGCCGATACCGGCGACTTCATCAATGAGAGAACGTCTGCCGCTGAGCCTTTGGTGGTGACGCGGCCATTGTCCAGGCGGATGACGTGAGACGCCAGCCGGGCAATTTCATCGACCGAGTGCGAGACGTAAAGAATGGGAATTTTGAACTCGTCACGAATCTTTTCAATGAGCGCCAAAATCTCCAGCTTGCGCGCGAGATCAAGCGACGCTAGCGGTTCGTCAAACAGTAAAATCCGCGGGCTTGAGAGCATAGCCCGGCCAATCGCCACCCGTTGACGTTCGCCGCCCGACAAGGTCGCGGGCTTGCGGTCAAGCAGGTGTTTGATGCCGAGAACGTCTACGACCGTATCAAAATCGAGGTCGTGATCGCCCTTGCCGATGAAGCGGCGCGCATACGACAGGTTGCGGCCAACATCGAGGTGGGGAAAGAGTTGCGCATCTTGGAAGACGAGGCCAGCGCGGCGCTCATGGGGCGCAAGCCAAATCCCGGCGTCAGTGTCGAGCAGACAGGTCTCGCCGGCCACAATCCGGCCGCGCTCGGGGCGCTCAAGACCGGCAATCGCGCGGATGACGGTGGTTTTTCCTGACCCTGACGGCCCGTAAAGCGCGGTTATGCCATCCTTGGCATCAAATTTGGCCTCAAGCGTGAAGTCAGTGCGGACAAGCTTACAATCAAAGGTAATCATTGCAGCCTCACGCCCCGCCCGCCAGCGCGCCGCGCCAGCGTTTCCGAAATAACCAGCGCAATTAGCGACAAGACAACGGCTACCAGTGAGAGCCGTAACGCGCCTTCATCACCACCCGGCGTCTGGGTGAGCGAATAGATCGCGGCCGGTATGGTCTGGGTTTCGCCCGGAATGTTCGAGACAAAAGTGATGGTGGCGCCGAACTCGCCCAGCGCCTTCGCAAAACTCAACATGGCGCCCGCAATGATGCCCTGCATTGATAATGGTAATGTCACTGTCGAAAACACCCGCAACGGCGAGGCTCCGAGTGTGCTGGCCGCCTCTTCGACACCTCGATCAACGGATTCCATCGCCAGCCGTATAGCGCGCACCATCAGCGGGAAACCCATGACCGCCGCCGCCAGCGCCGCTCCCGTCCAGCGGAACGAGAAGACGAGACCGAAAGTCTCAGATAAAAATTTTCCGATCGCACCGCGCTGCCCGAACGTCAACAGCAGCACATAGCCGGTCACAACAGGCGGCAGCACAAGGGGTAAGTGAATCAGGCCATCCAGCAAATTCTTGCCGCGAAAGCGCCCACGCGCCAGCAGGTAAGCCACAGCAATGGCCAGCGGTAAGCTGACCAGCATGGCGACGCTCGCAACTTTGAGCGAGAGTTTGATAGCCGTCAGCTCATTTGGGGTGATGGCCCACATGAAGAAATGCCAAAATCAATTTGAAAGGGAGAGCCCTGGTCAGTACGTCTGCGCACAATGTGGAGGACACGAGCCGATTGCAACTGCTTTAAATTCAAGCAGCCAAAGCCTGCCTTTCTAACCCTACTGTCACGTAACGGAGTTCATCAGGTTTCAGACCAAGGTCGAGAGCCCACGCAGCGTCCGGATGTTGCGGACAGATCACAGTCAGGTTCCAGCGAAACATATACTATTGTCAAATGCGTTGTTTCCGCTGCCACCTGAGACACGGGTCTCTGGCCGCCATCGTTCTGATGGTGCTGCAAATCTTTGCGTTGACGGTGGCGGCCGCGCGCCAGATTGAATCCTCGCTCCTGCACGCCCAGGGCAAGCAGATTGTGATCTGCTCAATTCATGGGCAGATGATCGTCGATTGGGATGGCCCGGCGCCCCAGCCGTCTAAACAAAAGCCGAAGGGCAGTTGCCCGTTCTGCCTGACGGGCTGCAATGCCTTTGGAACCGCCACACCCGACGCCATACTTGTTGCTTTCGATGGCGTGTCCTATTCTGCAGGCTCCATTCGCGTTACGCACTTTGCTGATTTTGCGGTGCGGCCCGTTCCCGTCAGTGAGCGGGCCTCGAGTCCGCGTGGACCACCAGTCGCCATTGTGTAAGCGCGCCAACCCGCGCTGCTATTTCACATCTCATCGCGTTATTCCGCGTATGTCCCCATTTCTGGTGATTCCCATGACTCATTCGCGCGCGCTCGCCGCTACTGCGCTGACCGTAACCCTAGTGTTTTCACTGCCAGCCTTCGCCCATCACGCTGGCGGCGCTGGCAACACCGGCGGCGCTGGCCCCATCAACACCATCTCGGCCTCGACACTCGAACATGGCCACGCCGTTGCCGGTGTGGTTGTCGATTATACGCGGCTCAACACTTTGAGCGACGCCACGCTCATCAATGCAACGGCTGCGGGCCTTGAGGGCGTACACGACCTCAAAACCTTGCAGAGCTTTGCGCTGGTTGGCGCTTATGGCGTCACCAACGATTTGACGGTCAGTTTTCATGTGCCGTTCGTGAAGCGCACCGGCATCCGCGCCGCCGAGGCTGATCCCAACTCTGGCGTCATAGATCTGCTCGATCATGGCGGCTCGGATGGCTTTGGCGATGTCTCGACGCTTGGCCAGTACCGCTTCTTCAATGATCGCGCCAGCCAGACAGAAGCCGCTGTTCTTTTTGGCCTCAAAGCCCCGACCGGGCCAACAGACCTGCGCTCCCGCCAAAATGAATTGCTGGACGCTGAGTTCCAACCCGGATCAGGGTCTTGGGATTTTAGCGTTGGCGCGGCAGCGACGCATCGCGTTGGACAGTGGTCATTTGACGCCAACGTGCTTTACATCATCGCCACAGAGGGCACCCAGAACACCGAACTCGGCGATCTGTTTCAATATAATGCAGCCATATCCTACCGGCTCGCGGGTCTGGGCCACACTGGCCAGGCACCGATGTTCCACGGCGGGCATTCGCATGAAACGGGCGATGACGGCCACGCGCACGCGCTCATGCATGACGAAGCCCCAGCCGGACCTGCCTTCGATCTCATTCTCGAACTCAATGGCCAGTGGCACGGCAAGCAAGTAACCAACGGCGTCACGGATGAGAACTCGGGCGCGAGCACGATTTTCATTTCGCCGGGCCTCAGAGTGAGCGTTGGCCAGGTCTCAGCCTTTGCCTCAGTTGGCATTCCGGTGCTGAACGATTTTAACGGTATTCAACCTGACAATGATTGGCACCTCAGCACCGGCGTGATGGTTACGTTCTAAAGATGTGATCCCAAAGAGCTCACGGCCCCATCTCAATCGCCAAACGAATGAGATCGGCCGTGCGCTCAACACCGAGTTTGGCTTTCATATTGCTGCAGGTGTTGGCAACCGTTTTGTAGGCGACGCCCAGCGCCTCCGAGATTGCCGTCAAACTCTTGCCCTGGCCCAACAGCCGCAAGATTTCGACCTCACGCATGCTTAATTGCTGCATCGGATCATCCGCCGTCAATTGACTGACCGCGATGCGCGACGCCACCTCCCGGTCGATGTATTGCCCGCCGTCAGCAACCTTGCGAATGGCGGCAATCAGCTCATCAACCGGCGCGCTTTTTGAGACATAGCCGCGCGCGCCTGCTTTCATAGCGCGCACCGCATAGACCGGCTCGGCATGCATACTGAAAATCACGACCTTGGCTGTTGAATCAATGGTCAGCAACCGCCGCAACATCTCAAGACCGCCAACGCCTTCGAGATTTAAATCGAGCAACACGATGTCTGGCCGCTCGCGCTCATAGACGGCAAGCCCGCTCTCGACATCGCCGGCTTCAAACACCTGCGCCTCGAAATGCACAGACAAAAGCCGCCGCACGCCTTCGCGCACCACGCCATGATCATCAACGAGCAGGAATTTCATCATGCGCGGACCCTCGCTCCCGCGCTTGCACTTGTAGTCTTTGCATCCAAGGGTATCTCTGCAACAACAGTCACGCCGGGTGTGCCATGATTATCCGTAACGCTCAGCTTGCCGCCCAGCGCTGCAATCCGCTCGCGCATCCCTGCCAAGCCAAAGCCTTTAAGTCCTTGCGGATCGAGCCCCGAGCCGTTGTCCGTCACCGAGACCAGCAAGTGCCCCACTTCAGTTGGCCGCGCTACCAGTTCAATGTGCGTCGGCTTTCCGTGCCGCACCGCGTTGCTCAGGCTCTCTTGCATGATCCGGTAGGCCACTTCATCGAGTTTTGGGCCAAAACTTTCGCGCGCCACATCTAGGGAGATCGTGATATCCGGAT
>JAYTQI010000263.1:0-1830 GCA_043746825.1 Hyphomicrobium sp.
CGAACACGAGTTGTACGCGCATGATAAATAGTGACAAATAAGTGCACGGAATTACCAGAAATGACGTTCTGACACCACTTTGTGAGCACCTGTGCACCGCCTGTGACGCTCCAGGCTTTGCACACGCACCCGAAACAGAATAGGTCTGAGATATGACACAGAACCTCACCCAACGGATGCTGTTCACCATCGCGCTGGCCGCGCTGCTGGCAACCACAGTCCCCGCCCGAGCCGAAGTGGTGAGCGACACCAACTCGGTTTTGGGCACCTATCTCGCCGCCCGCCTGGCCCAGGATCTGCGCGACACCGAAGCCGCCAACATCCTTCTCAAAGCCGCGCTGGAACGCGATCCGGCCAACTCCAAATTGCTGGAACAGGCCTTCATTTCCGAGGTCATGGGCGGCAGTTGGCCCAAAGCCGTGGGCTACGCGGCCCGCGCCGTCGCGACCGATCCGTCCAATCATCTGGCCCACTTCGTGCTCGGAGTGGATGCCTTCAAATCGGGCCGCCTCGGCGAAGCCGAGAAGCATTTTGCCGAACCAGGCAACACGCCAATCGCGGTCATGGCCCGGGCCTGGGTACTTAATGCGCGTAAAGATAATAAGGGCGCCTACGCGCTGCTGGACGGTATCGCTGATCCCAATTGGATTGCCTTTTTTCGCCGCTATCAGTCAGCGCAACTTGCTGACGTGAATGGTGATTCGGCGTTGGCGCTGAAGACCTATGAGGGCCTGTTCCGCGCCGACCCCGCCACCATCAATGTCGCGCTCAGCTACGCCCGGCACCTGTCGCACACCGGCGACAATAAGATGTCAGCTGACATTCTCACCAAGCATTTGGCCGCCGCCCGCAGCCGCCATCCGTTTGTTGAAGCCGCCAACGACGCACTGACTCGCGGGGAGAAATTGCCGCTGACGACGCATACAAATGCCGAAGGATTGGCGGGCGTATTCTACGGTTTCTCGCAAGCCATCAACGGCCAGGGCGGCGTTGATCTGGCGCTGATCTACTGTCAGCTGGCGCTGCAATTGAAACCAGATGATCAGCTGGCGCAGACTCAGCTGGCTGCGATTTACGAGCAGCTGAAGCAATATGAGAATGCCATTGCGATCTACAATCGGCTGCCAGCCGATTCGCCTTTGCATTTCGATGCCAGCCTGCGCGCAGGCCTCAATCTCAACGCGCTCGAAAAACCCGCCGAGGCCAAGGCGGCATTGACGGCCATGGCCAATCCGCCGCATACGGACGTGACGGACGCAGGCAAGATGCGCGCGTCTCTACATGGCGATGTCGAACTTCTGGCAGGCCTCAGTCTGCACGAGAAGGGTCAAAAAGTGGCGACGTTGCAGCACCTTTTGGCGCGCGCGGGATATCCCGGTGGCGGCAATGACGGTCATTTCGGCAGCGCCACCCGTGATGCCGTCGCCCAGTTCCAGAAGGATGCGGGTCTACCCGATAGCGGGCAGATCGATCCGCAGACGCGCAAGGCACTCGAAGACAAGATCGCCAATTTGCCGGTGCCCGTGGCCAAACCGCTGAGCGCTGACAAACTCATTGACGTCTACCAGACCCTGGGCAATATGCTGCGTGGCCGGAAGGAATTTTCCGAAGCCGCCGGCTATTACAGCAAGGCCCTCGCACTCATCCCCAAGCCCGGCAAAGACAACTGGGACCAGTTCTATTCGCGCGCCGTCTGTTTCGAGCGGCTGAACGACTGGCCCAAGGCCGAGGCCGACTTCCAAAAGGCCATGGAACTCAATCCCGACGAGCCTTTGATCCTGAACTATCTCGGCTATTCCTGGGTCGACCGCAACGAGCATATCGAAAAGG
>JAYTQI010000264.1:0-9300 GCA_043746825.1 Hyphomicrobium sp.
AGTGTAGGAATGATGACAGAGATCATCCCAAATCTTTTGCATGGCAACAGCCCCTTCACAAGGACTGCGCCCGCACATAAAACCGCACCCAAATGCTCAACATTAAAAAATTGTTCTTTATTTGTTCCCGTTGATGCGCTACTTGTCGTCGTCATCGGCGGAGGGCTGAATGCGCGGCGGCGAGGACATCAAGCATAGCGGCGGCCAAGCCAAGCTGGTCTCCGAGGAGCGGCGGCGCGGGCGCGGCGCACGCTCCAATCAGACCGGGCGCTTTGAAGCCAACGCGACGGTTACAGCTGACGACGGCTGGGAGAGCTTGAGCGATCTCGACGCCTTCAAGACGGAAGTCTTCGAGGACGCCGCCAAGTCCATCATCTCGCGTAACGACAGTCCTGACATTTCCTTCGACCGCTCGATCAATCCTTATCGCGGCTGCGAGCACGGTTGCATCTATTGTTATGCCCGTCCGACCCATTGCTATCTTGGACATTCGGCAGGTCTCGATTTCGAAACCAAGCTCTACGCCAAGTCAAACGCCGCCAAGCTTTTAGAACAAGAACTCGCCAAACCCGGCTATCAGCCGCAAACCATTGCGCTTGGAGCTAACACCGATCCTTATCAGCCAATTGAGCGCGAGCGGCGCATCTCGCGCAGCGTTCTCGAAGTGCTGGCACAAACCAATCACCCGGTCGGCATCGTCACAAAATCGGCGCTCGTTGCACGTGACATTGATATCCTTGCCCCCATGGCCGCCAAAGGTCTTGTGAGGGTCGCCATCTCGATCACAACGCTTGACCGCAGAGTCGCGCGCGCCCTGGAGCCGCGCGCCGCCACGCCAACGCGCCGGCTAGAGACTGTGAAGCAACTGAGCGAAGCCGGCATCCCCGTCACTGTTATGGTCGCGCCGATCATCCCGGGTCTCACCGACCACGAAATTGAAGGCATTCTCGAAGCCGCACGCGATTCCGGGGCAAGCGATGCGGGCTATGTGCTGTTGCGTTTGCCGCTCGAGATCAAAGAGCTGTTCCGCGAATGGCTCGCGACCGAATTCCCGGACCGGGCGAAGCGGGTCATCAACCTGTTGCAATCGATGCATGGCGGCAAAGATTACAATGCCACCTTCGGCCAGCGCCAGCGCGGCACCGGACCCTATGCCGGGCAAATCGCCATACGTTTCAAACTCGCACGCAAACGCCTGAACCTCAGGACTGAGCGGCTTGGACTGCGCACAGACCTGTTCGCGCCGCCTAAGTTAAGGGGACAACAGCTGGCCCTGTTTTGACTCTATGACCGCGATTGACGATCGTATCGCCAATGAAAATCGCTGATTCGCGTATCAAGCCAACCTTCGAGCTGGAAGCCGCAGAGCTCCAAATCCATGGCGGTCCCATCGCTGGTGTGGACGAGGCTGGGCGTGGCCCGTGGGCCGGGCCCGTTGTCGCCGCCGCTGTGATCCTCGATCCTGCCCACATCCCCGCCCATATCGACGACAGCAAAGCCATGGACGAGGACGCCCGCGCCTTTCTCTACAACCGCATTATGAAAAATGCTGACGTCGGCGTTGGCATCGCGGACGTTGACCGCATCGACCGCGACAACATTCTGCAAGCCACACTCTGGGCCATGAGCGAAGCCGTCGCTGGTTTGAAAACGCGGCCCCGGCTCGTCCTGATCGACGGCAACAAGGCGCCCCGCCTCACCATGGAAGCCCGCACCATCATCAAAGGCGACGCCAAATGCGTCTCGATTGCTGCCGCCTCCATCATTGCCAAAGTCACCCGCGACCGCATCATGATGGCGTTAGCGCGCGAGTATCCAGCCTACGGCTTTGAACGCCACAAAGGCTACGGCACACCGGAGCACCAGGCCGCCATCGACAAGCACGGCGTCTGCGCTCTTCACCGGCGCTCGTTCAAGCCTGTGCAATTGGCGCTCGGGCTGCTGTGAAGAGTATGCCACCCACGAGTTGCTGATAGAATCTCAACCGCAACTTAAAACGCACAACACTTATAACCCGAACATCACCCTATCCAAACGCGCATCTCTTCGCGTAGACTCGAACTCAGGCCGCGCGCGTCATGCACGGCGCAGTGTTGTTCGTTGTTGTGTTCGGGGTTGCGTTCCATGGGTTCTCGGAAAAGTAGCGGGCCAGTTCCGGTCAATTCGATTTTGCTTGGCGAATGTCTCGCTGAACTCGCAAAACTCCCCGGCGCCAGCGTTGATCTGGTGTTCGCTGACCCGCCTTACAACTTGCAGCTCGCGGGCGATCTGATGCGACCCAACAACACCCGCGTCGATGGCGTCGATCAGGACTGGGACAAATTCCAGGATTTCCGCGCTTACGACGAATTTTGCCGCGCCTGGCTGAAAGAGTGCAAACGCATCTTGAAGCCCGACGGCGCGCTCTGGGTCATCGGCTCTTATCACAATATTTTCCGCCTTGGCGCCGCCATCCAGGATCTCGGCTTTTGGATTCAAAACGACGTCATCTGGCGCAAGGTCAACCCGATGCCGAACTTCCGCGGCAAACGCTTTACCAACGCCCACGAGACTCTCATCTGGGCCGGACAGAATCGCAAATCCCGCGTCACCTTCAATTACGAAAGTCTTAAAGCTTCCAACGATGACCTGCAGATGCGATCGGATTGGCTGTTTCCGATTTGCTCGGGGCCGGAGCGCCTGAAGGACGACGGCGGCCGCAAAGCCCACCCGACGCAAAAGCCGGAAGCGCTGCTTCATCGGATAATACTTGGTTGCTCAAGCCCCGGCGGCGTGGTGCTCGACCCTTTCTTCGGCACCGGCACAACCGGCGCTGTTGCAAAAAAACTCGGGCGGCGCTTCATCGGCATCGAGCGCGACAAGGATTACGCCCGCGCCGCAAGTGAGCGCATCGCCCGCATCCAGCCGTTGACGCCCTCAAGCCTTGAAACCGTCAGATCGAAACGCACTGAGCCGCGCGTGCCATTTGGCACCATCATTGAGCTGGGCATTTTGGAGCCGGGACAAAATCTGTTCGACCACGCCCGCAAATTTCGCGCCGAGGTCAAGGCCGATGGCTCGCTCACGCACGCGGGAAATCAGGCCTCAATCCATCGCCTTGGCGCCATTGTGCAAGGCAAAGCGGCGTGTAATGGCTGGACCTATTGGCACTTCGAGGCCGAGGGAAAGTTAAAACCTATTGACGTATTGCGCGACGAAGCTAAACGCCAGCTCGGACTCTCCAAGCCCGCGTTCGTTGAGGCGGCGGAGTAGGCTCTTACACCCCGGCCGCCGGTGCTCCGCGCCGATGTTATCCCGGCCAGAGCGGCGGCGCGAAGTGCTGGCGCGCAGAGCCTAGACCCATAAAATCAAAAAAGAAAACTGCTGGGTCCTGTCTCTCCAAAATCGCGCACGCGCGATTTCTACGCCCGGGATAACAGCCTTTAAGCAGCTGTCCTGCTCGCCGCCCGCTCTTTAGCTATGTTCAGTGCCGCGACATAGTCGGGTTTGCCGGAGCCGAGCAGCGGGATTTTATCGATCACCAGAATGTCGGCGGGGACCATGAGTTCGGTGGCGCCTTTGCGCTTGGCAAACTGCGAAAACTGTTCGCGGGTGCAAGCGGCATCGGTTGTGAGCAAGGCGAGGCGTTCGCCTTTGCGGGCGTCCGGCAACGACACGACAACCGTGATGAGGTGCGGCCACAGTTCCGCCGACAAGGCCTCAACAGCAGACAACGAGACCATCTCGCCTGCGATCTTGGCGAAGCGTTTGGCGCGGCCTTTAATAGTGATATAGCCTTGCGCATCTATCGTGACGATGTCGCCCGTGTCATGCCAGCCATCTAACGGCGGCTCCAACACGCCGGGATTTTCCGCGCGATAATAGCCGAGCATGACGTTAGGTCCGCGCACGAACAAGCGGCCGCCCTCGGTGATGCCAGGTACCGGATCAAGGCGGGCTTCCATCAACGGCGATAACCGCCCAACCGTGCCAGCTTTGTTGGCGAGCGGGGTGTTGATGGCGAGCACCGGCGCTGTTTCTGTCACGCCGTAGCCTTCCAAGATGCGGACGCCGAAGCGGTCCATGTACATCTGGCGCGTGCGGTCTTTGACGGCCTCAGCGCCAGCCAGCACGAGGCGGACGCGCGCAAAGTCGTAGGGGTGGGCGCAGCGCGCGTAGCCAGCCAGGAATGTGTCAGTGCCGAACAGGATGGTGGCGTTTGAGCCGTACACGAGTTCCGGGATGATGCGGTAGTGCAGCGGTGTGGGATAGAGATAAACCGGAATGCCGCCGGTCAAAGGCATCAGCAGGCCGGCTGTGAGCCCAAACGAGTGGAAGACGGGCAGGGCGTTGAACACCTTGTCCGAGCCGTTGCAGGCGACGCGGGTGAGAGATTGTGCGCAGTTAGCCAGCAGATTGCGATGTGAGAGCACGACGCCTTTGGGGGTGCCTTCCGAGCCGGAGGTAAACAGAATTGCAGCGGGGGCGTTGGGATCGCATTTAATTAACGGTTTGCCGCCAGCCAGCAGGCCTTTGACTTTATCAGCAAAGGTGATCGTAGCGCGCACGTCTTCGAGATAGACGATTTTCGCGGTCTTCGAGATGGCTTCGATCAGATTTTCAAGGTGGCCCTTTTCGACAAAGGTGCGCGAGGTTAAAACAACATCGATCTTGGCGGCCTTGCAGGCGGACGCGACATTTTGCGCACCTGCCGTAAAATTCAGCATCGCAGCGACGCGGCCAATCGATTGCAAAGCAAAGAAGGTTACGGCGACGCCAACAGCGTTGGGCAGCATCACGCCGACGTTGGCGCCTTCAGGCGCCATCGGTGAGATCTTGGCACCCAGCACTTGTGCCGCTGTAATCAGCTTTTTGTATGAGAGCTTGCCGCCCAACGGGTCTTCGAGCGCGGGTTTGCCGGTGTCGCGGGTGGTCTTGGCGAGGACGAGCGCTTCGAACAGGCTTTGATCGATGTTCGCCGTCAACACCGCGCTGTCGGTCATGACGTCTTGGAGCGCCAGGCCAGCGGCTTGACGGCGGGCTTTGCCTCTGAGTGCCGGGTCAATCTTGAGGTTGACCGGGGGCAGTATCGTGACGGTGGTTTCCGGGAACCAGACTTTTTTGGTTTGCGCTGAACTCAAATAGCCAAAGCGTGAGCGCTCAAGGCCGTCAATGCGGACAGGGATGATTTTGGCATCCGCTTTGTCGGCAATCATCGCCGTGCCATCGTAGACTTTCATCAGGCCGCCAGTGACGGTCAAGCGTCCTTCTGGGAAGATGACGAGGGAGTTGCCGTCCTTGACAGCTTGAATGAGATTGCGGGTGCCGAGCGGTTTGGCCGGGTCAATCGGATAGGCCTTGGCGAGTTTCAAGAACGGTTTCACCCACCAGGTGTTGGCCATTCCAGTGTCAATGGCGAAGTACGCGTGCGACGGCATCATGGAGTGCAGCAGCGCGGCGTCGAGCAGGCTGACGTGGTTGGGGGCGATGATGACGCGCTGACCGGGTTCGGGAAGATTTTCGAGGCCTTTGATCTCAAGGCTTAAGAACGTTTTGAATAGATACGCACCAACGTCCTTGACGCCCTCAGCGCCCCAGGCGCGAAGAATGAGGACGGCGGCGGCAAAGTTAGCGAAGCCCAGACCAGCGTAAATCCACGACAGCGGAACATGGCGGAGCTGCAACACGGCGACCGCGAGGCCAGAGACGGTCATAAACGCGGACGATAAAACATTGCAGCCAGCGATGACGCGTGCGCGCCGGTCAACCGCTGCCCAGCCTTGCACAGCGGCGAAAGATGGAACGATAAACAAGCCACCCGCGAAGGCGATACCGGCGAGGTCGATCATCAGGCGGATACCACTGATGGAAGCTAGCACCGCGCGCGGGCCGATGGGCACAGGGGCAGGTGTCAGGCCAGAAGCGTGCCATGCGAGATCAAGCAGGAAAATGCCCATGAGAAGCGCGCCAATTGGCACGAGGGCGAGATTGGGACGTTGCACGCTGGCGCGGGCGGCAACGACAGAACCAACCGCGACAGAAATAGCGAAAACAAATAGCGCCAGTGTGTAAACGGCAGGCGTGCCATTGAGCGCTTTGGGAATCAAGTTCTGCAAGAGCGCCAGCACAACCGCGCCGACAAGCCAGAACCAAGATGTAATGAGCGCGCCCTGCCAGATCTTGCGATCCGATTTGAGATCGCGCAGCAGCGTGATGGTCGAAGTGTAGATATTGCGGTCAACCACGAGATCGGGTGCGGCGGCGCCCGTTGCCGGGATGAACTGCGACGACAGCCAGCTCAACAAACCGATCGCGACAATGGCGAGTGCGACCATTTTGACATGATCGTCGCTGTAAGCTGCGAAGTTGCCGCCCATGGTGCCGAGCAGAATGGCAAGGAAGGTCGCGCCTTCGACAAGAGCATTGCCAGCGGGCAACTCGCGCTTCTCAAGATGGACAGGAAGGAGACCGTATTTTACAGGACCGAAAAAGGCGCTGATGGTTCCAAAAGCGATGAGGGCGGCAAACAGCAACGGCACGGACGGAATCACAAAGCCGATGGCGGCTATAATGCCGACGGGAATTTCCATCAGCTTCAAGCGCCGGGCAATCATCGCCTTGTCGTATTTATCGGCCAACTGGCCAGCGATCGCCGAGAACAGGAAGAACGGCAAGATCAGCAGGGCACCAGCGAGCGTGCCAATGGCGGGGCCGTTTTCGAGTGCAAGCTTGTAGACAACCAGCATCGCCAGCGCGTTTTTCAGAAGATTGTCATTGAGGGCTGTGAGAAACTGGCACCAGAACAGTGCTGCAAAGCGCCGGGCGGTCATGAGCGACGTGAACATCGGGGGTCCCTGGTTGCGGTTCGCCGAAAGGATTGGGTGAAGTGCGGCGATTTCTGGACTATCTGGTTCAATTGACACTACGAAGATAAAAAAACGCTTCATACCTTGGAAATGCAGCGTTTGGGGTCCATATGGCAAGGCCCGGACGGTCACCAAAAAGGTTAAAGTGCGTTGAGAAATCAGGCAATGCCCGGCATGGACGTGGTGGTGAACGGGACTACTGTTGAGACGGCGGCGCAGTCTCTGCTTGATCTTATTCAGGAGCAAAATTTAGGGGGCAGCCGGATTGCAACCGCTGTGAATGGCAATTTCATCCCCGAGCCACGGCGTGCTACGACACCTTTGCGGGCCGGTGACCGAATCGAGATCGTCTCGCCACGGCAAGGCGGCTAGGCGGCCTTTTAAAACTTTCTTGAATTCGAGATGCGTGATGAACGTTCGCGACAAGGCCATACATGACGCCCGCGCTCTTGAGCTATACGGCACGCGGCTGTCCTCGCGCATTCTTGTCGGCACCGCAGCCTACCCGTCGCCTGAAGTTATGGCGGCAGCGGTTAAGGCGGCGGGCGCTGAAATCGTCACGGTCTCGTTGCGGCGTGAATCTGCGGGCGGCAAAGTTGGCGAGCGGTTTCTCGAGATTATCACAAGCTTGGCGCCGCACGTTTTGCCCAATACCGCCGGATGCAGGACCGTGCGCGATGCAGTGACCACGGCGCAAATGGCGCGCGAATTATTTGGCACCAACTGGATCAAGCTCGAAGTCATCGCCAACGACGACACTTTGCAGCCCGATGTCTTTGGCCTCGTCGAAGCGGCAGGTGTGCTGGCGCGCGATGGTTTCAAAGTGTTTCCCTACACGACGGAAGATTTGTCGGTGGCTGAGCGTCTACTGCGGGCAGGCTGTGAAGTCATCATGCCGTGGGGCGCGCCGATTGGCACGGGGCGCGGCATCGTCAACGAGACGGGCCTAAAAACGCTCAGGGCCTATTTTCCAGGCGTTCCGTTAATTGTTGATGCTGGCATCGGCGCGCCCTCGCACGCCGCCCACGCTATGGAACTTGGTTATGATGCCGTGCTGCTCAACACGGCAATCGCCAAAGCGGCTGATCCCGTGAAAATGGCGGCGGCCTTTGCGGAAGCTGTCCGCGCGGGGCGGCGCGGCTGGGAGGCGGGCCTGATGCAGCAGCGGGACATGGCGGTGCCGTCAACGCCGGTCGCGGGCACTCCGTTTTTTGATC
The DNA here is from genome assembly GCA_043746825.1 of Hyphomicrobium sp. GTDB lineage: Bacteria > Pseudomonadota > Alphaproteobacteria > Rhizobiales > Hyphomicrobiaceae > Hyphomicrobium_B. Next base: position 8,063 of record JAYTQI010000264.1, read on the forward strand.
TTGAACCTGGCACATGAGTTTAGACTCCTCTCACGCCATCAATCTGTTTTATCCGATTGTGCCAAATGTCACCTGGATGGCGCGCATTGTGCCGCTGGGCGTCCAGACGGTGCAGTTGCGGTTGAAAGACGCGAGTGAAGCGGAAGCGCGGCGGCAGATCGCGGAGAGCCTCAAGATTTGCCGTGCGCATGGCGCGAACCTGATCGTCAATGACCATTGGCGGTTGGCGATTGAAGTGGGTGCGAGCTGGATACACTTGGGCCAAGAGGATTTGGCTGCCGCGGATCTGAAGGCCATTAAAGCTGCCGGTCTGAAGCTCGGCGTTTCGACCCACAATGAAGCCGAACTCGCCGTCGCCTTGGCCGCCAAGCCCGACTACATCGCCCTTGGGCCTGTCTATGAGACCAAGCTCAAAGCCATGACATGGCCGCCACAGGGGTTGGCGCGAGTCACCGTGTGGAAGAAAAAGATAGGCCAACTTCCGCTGGTTGCGATTGGCGGCATTACGCCCGAGCGCGCACCGCTGGTTGTGGATGCAGGGGCCGATTCAATCGCTGTGATCACGGACTTTTTCACCCACTCCGACCCCGAAGCCCGCATCAGAGCCTGGATCACTTGGGCTAACAGCCGCTAAATAACGGGGACAGCCGTTAACCAAACCGGCCCCCGCCTATCGATTGTGACACGGCGTTAGGATTAGCTCGCCCGCCGGGGTGTCGGTTTTCGCTTGCCTGGATACGGATGATGGACAGTGGCCTACAGATTCAAACTCGATGAGCCCATCGCGAAGGGCTTCCGGAGGATCGCGCGTGAACAGATCGCGCGGGCGCTGAATGACCTGGGGCAAGACGATCTTGCAGACAAGGGTGTACACGAGAGCCGCAAAACCATGAAGCGGTTGCGGGCACTGTTACGCATGGTCAGGCCGCAAATCGGCGAAAAGACTTTCAAGGCCCGCAATGCCGGATTGCGGAACGCTGGCCAAATGCTGTCTGGCCAGCGCGAAAGCAAGGTTCTGAGCGAGACGATTGCAAAACTCGAAGCCCATTTCGTAGCTGATGAAAGCCAAAGTTTGGCGCGCTTCAAACAGACCGTTGGAGCCATGGAAAACGCGGCACCGAACGTGCTTAGTCCTGAGACGGCCACAACCCTGCGCGCGCTACTCGAGAAGGAAGGCCGGCGTATTGATAAGTTGAAGTTCAAAAGTGCAGGCTTTGATGTGCTGGCGCCGGGACTGC